>NZ_JAMYLA010000018.1:0-125055 GCF_040317725.1 Mesorhizobium sp. M1396
CCCAAAGCAGCAGCCAACGCATGGCTCGCAAAAGCACCCCGAAGATCGATGACGATCTCAAAACAGACCTGAGTCGTGTACCGTGCACTCGACGTTTCAATCCATGATAACCAATTGATTTCGAAAGGCGATCTATTTTCGTTCGGCACAGATACCGCCGAACATACCGTAAAAGTCCCGTCAATCCGGCAACCACTCGACAGCGCCCCCTTGGAATTCACGAGCACAGCGGCATGACCTCGGGCATTTACTCAAACGTCCAAGATCGGAAATCCCATGTAGCAGCCGCCTCATCAAGCGGCACGAGAATGCCGTCGTCTGGGGACGCTAGCCAGCATTCGCGGCAATTCTCTCATTTCGCGCGGGGCGGACGAATTCCTGCTCTTGCCAACAGGGAATTATTTGGCGACCAGCAGGGAAGTGCTGGATAGAGCAGTCAACGTTTGACCATCTTGGACAAAAAGCAGTGCTGCTTGCATTTGGCAAAAAGCCCCGCGACTGTCTCCAGTCGCGGGGCGTTGGGAGAGTTCTCTGGGAACCCTGTGGTTAAATTAAATGTTGGCGAGCAACTCGTTGACGCGGCTTTCCATGTCGGCAAGCGCGGCATCGACGTCCTTCTGGCCAGTGATCGCAGCGCTCATCTCTTCGCCGACAATGTCCTGGATCGCAAACTGACGCTGCACGGCTGACGGCAGCGGCCTGCCGAGATCGGCGACAGCGGCGATCGTGTTGCGATGCGGCAGTGCCTTGAAGGCGTCCGAGGTGATGATGGCCTTGTATGCCGGCAGATGGCCGGTGCGCGACCATTCGAAATCGTTGTCGGCGAAGAACTTCAGGAACTTGCCGATGGCCGCGGTCTGTTCAGGCGTGCGGTCTTTCTGCGAGACTGCCCAGGTGTGGCCATCGGCATATTGCGCATGGGCGCCGCCAAAAAGCTGCGGATAAGGGTAAACCGCGTAGCCGCCCTTGTTGAGCGCCGTACCCTTGGTTTCGGACTGGGCGTTGTTGTCGCCGACGACCCATGTGCCGTTGAGCTGAACGCCACCGTCACCGGCAAGAAAAGCGTTGATCGCGCCGCCGTAATCGAGATCCTTGGTGGTGTAGCCCTTGTCGAAGATCGCCTTGTACATCTCGACGACCTTCTTGGCTTCCGGCGTATTCAGCTTCACATGCTTCGGATCGGCAAAGAAGTCGGAATCCTGTTGAAAGAGATAGGTGTAGAGGTTGCGCGTGTAGAGTGCCGTCTCATTGGCCAGGTTCTGAACGAAGTAGGGCTTGCCGGTCTTCTGCTTGAACTGTTCGGCCTGGGCGAGCAATTCCTCGGGCGACTTCGGAAGCATCGGCGTGCCGTCGGCATTGACGAGGCCGGCCTGTTTGAAGAGATCCATGTTGATGTGATAGAGCATCGTCCAGCTGTCGATCGGCAGGCCGTAGATCTTGCCATCTTTAGTGGCGCCGTTGCGCGCTGCGTCCGTGAAAGCTTCAGGTGTGACGCCGACGGACTTCAAGAGATCGTCGAGCGGCATCAGCAGCCCCTTGGACTGGTAATCCGACAGCGCGGATTCATGGATCGTGACGATGTCCGGAGCATCTCCCGAAGCGAATTGCGCGGTCAGCTGGTCATAGCCCGGCCATTCCACGGTGCTGACGCTGACATGCACGTCGGGATTGTCGGCGTTGAACTTGTTGATCAGCGAGGTGATGATGCCGCATTCGCCAACAGCCTTGGCGACATCGGTGTTGGTGCCGAAATCGGCGTCGCAGGCACCGAAAAAGCGCTGTACCGTCAGCTCCGTCGCTGCAAAGCCTGGGCTTGCGAGCATCATTACCCCCGCGGAGACCGCGGCAAACAGTATTTTCTTCATTCTCATGTCAGTTCCTCCTACTGAGTTTCCGCCACTCCACACTGGATTGGCGTCATGCTTTCCATCGCTGCGGCGCACTCCCCCGCCCTGCAATTTTCGCTATCGGACCGCGGCGCCAGAGACGGCGGTGACGATGTATTTCTGGAAAAAGAGGTAGACGATCAGGATCGGCGCGCCGGCGAACACCGCCTGCGCCATCAGGAAGCCGATGCCTTCGGACTGGGCGAAATTGGTCTGTGTCGAAGCCATGCCGACGGTCAGCGTGTACATGTCCTTCCTGGTTGCCGAGATCAGCGGCCACAAGTAATCGTTCCAGGCGCCGAGGAAGGTGAAGATGCCGAGGGTTGCCTGCGCAGGCACCGTGAGCGGCAGCAGCACCTTCCAGAAGGTCCGGAACCGGCTGGCATTGTCCAGCATGGCGGCTTCGTCCAACTCCTTCGGGATGGCCTTGAAATATTGGGTCATCAGGAAGACGCCGAACGAAGCCGACAGGCCGGGGAGAATGAGCCCGTGATAGGTGTTGTGGAACTTCAACATGCTGAAGATCTGGTGGCGGGCGACGAGCACGGCCTGTTCCGGCACCGCCAGACCGAAGAGCACGATCACGAACAGGACGTTTTTCCCGGGGAAGTTCAGACGTGCAAACCCGTAGCCGGCGAGCGACGACAGGATCAGCGTACCGAGTGTCAGCCCGCCCGAGACGATGATGCTGTTGAGCACCCAGAGAAATACCGAAGAGGTACCGATGGTGTTGATGTAGTTCCTGAGCGTGTAGGGTGCGCGAAAAACCGAATTCGGATCGGCCATCAGCTCGGCATTTTCCTTGAGCGACAGGCCGATGACCCACAGAACCGGCGCGATCATGGCGATCGAAAGCAGGATGACGAGGGCCAGCAACACGCGGTCGCCAAATGCGCGTCCCCTGATGGAACTGGCTGGCGCGCTCATGCCTGATCCGCCTTGTTGCGTGCGACGAGGTACTGGGCCATGGCCGCGATCAGGATCAGAATGAACAGGATTTCCGATGCCGCGGCGCCCATGCCCAGATCCCAACGACGGAATGCGGTGTCATAGATGTAGAGCACGATCGGCTTGGTGAGATTGTTCGGGCCGCCGCGCGTCATCAGCCAAGCCTGGCCGAACAGCTGAAATTGCAGCACGATCTGGATAATGATCACCAGGATGAAAGTGCGTTTGATCGACGGCAGCGTAATCGAGCGCAGCGTCTGCCAGCGATTGGCATTGTCCAGGGCTGCGGCTTCGTAAATATCCTGCGGAATCTGCTGCAGGGCCGAGAGAAACAGCATCATCGGCAAGCCGATGCACCACCAGACAGTGGCAATGGCGATACCGATCATCGCGAGGCTGGGGTCGGAAATGAAAGCCGGGGCGGTTGCGCCGAACCATCCGTAGATCGTCGACAGAAGGCCGACATTCGGAATGAACACGATGCGCCAGATCAGTGTGACGATTGTGACCGACAGCACCGAGGACGAAAAGAAGAGGGTCCGCAGCACAGCGGCGGTACGCGTGCGGCGGTTGAGGCAAAGCGCGAGAAAAAGGCCGATCAGCGCCAGCGTCGGCACTGTCAGAAGCACGAAGTAGAAGGTGTTCCAGACCGATTGCAGGAAGACCTTGTCGTGAAACAGCCTGACATAATTGCCGAGACCGACAAAATTTCCGGACGAGAACGTGTCGGCCTTGTGGAAGCTCAGCCACATTCCCCAGAGGAGCGGAAAGATGAGCAGCGTCGTGAAGAAGAACAGGAACGGCGCAACGAAAACGAAGTTTCGCCATTGCGGCGCATAGATATCGACGCTTGGAGCCCTGACGCTCACGGCCGGCGCCGCGGTCCGCGGCATCGTCATCCGGTCGGCCATATCAAGCCTCCCTCGCGTGCCAGGCGCGGCCGGCCGCGTTGAACAGATGCGACTTCTGGCCGTCGAAGGCGAGCCCTACCTTGTGGCCGACAGCGACGCGGCTGTTGCCGACATCCGAGCCGACGATCTGCTGGCCATCGCCGAGACTAATGTAGATCAAGGTGCGCTCGCCAAGCCGCTCGAGCACATCGACCACGCCATCGGCATTGCCCTGTCCGGCAGGAACGATGCGGACATCTTCCGAGCGGATGCCGAAGCTATACCTATCGTCGGTCAACAGGTCGGAAGAAATCGCGGTCCGAACCGATATACCGTCCGAAAACTTGGCCGTGGCGTTGCCACCCGATCTGTCGAGTGCCGCATCGATAAAGTTCATCGCCGGGGCACCGACGAAGCCGGCGACGAATCTGGTCGCGGGGCGCTCGTAGATTTCCATAGGAGAGCCGATCTGCTCGATCCTGCGATTGTTCATGACGACGATGCGGTCGGCGAGCGTCATGGCCTCGACCTGATCGTGGGTGACGAAGATCATCGTCGATTGCAGGCGTTGGTGAAGCTGGGCAAGTTCGAGGCGGGTGCGGGTGCGCAGGGCCGCATCGAGATTGGAGAGCGGCTCGTCGAACAGGAAGGCCTTCGGCTCTTTCACGATCGCACGGCCGATGGCGACACGCTGGCGCTGGCCGCCCGAGAGCTGGCCCGGTTTGCGTTCGAGCAAATGCGGCATTTCCAGGATGCGGGCGGCTTCGTTGATCCGCGCGTCAATGACCTCGCGCGACATGCCGATATTCTCAAGCCCGAAGGCCATGTTGTCGCGCACCGTCATATGCGGATAGAGCGCATACGACTGGAACACCATGGCAATGCCGCGCTTGCCCGGCGGCAGATGATCGATGCGCTCCTTGTTGATGGCGATTTCGCCGCTATCAACAGTTTCGAGACCTGCGATCATTCGCAAAAGCGTCGATTTCCCGCATCCGGATGGACCGAGAAATACGATGAATTCGCGTGCCTTGATGGAGAGCGACAGATCCTCCAGCACCGACATGGCACCGAAGTGCTTGCTCACATTCCTGATTTCGATATCGGCCGTCACTTCGACGCTCCTCCTCAGCGCATGCACTTTCCGACAACACGCCCGAGGTCAGAGCTTCAGGCGTATCATCTGGTAGGAATAGGCCGGCAGCGACAGGCTCAATCTGCCGTCAGTCACCGAGGCGCCCACTCCCTTCCTGGGGCCGACATTGCCGGGATTCCCGGCTGAATTGACGGCTTTCAGATCGGCGTGCGTCATCATTTGATGATCAACGATATCAGCCGCGCCGAAACCGGTGATGTCGATCACGGTTTCGATCGCCTCGCTCGAATGGCGGTTGACGGCGAAGAAGGTGACATGGCCGGTTTTGGTGTCGTGCACGCCGGCCACATCGACATAGGAAACGTCGCCAGCGACGGTGGACTTGTAGGTCGGGCATTCCACCTTGAGATCCAGCGCATTGCCGCGGCCGTAGATCGAAGCATAGAGATAGGGATAGTAGATCGTCTGGCGCCATGCCGGGCCGTTGGGAACGGTCATGATCGGTGCGATGACGTTGACCAGTTGCGCCATGCACGCGATCTTGACCACATCGGAACGACGGATGAAGGTGTTGAGGATCAAGCCGACCTGCAGCACGTCCTCGAAATTGTAGATATCCTCGAGCAGCGGCGGGGCAAAGGGCCAGCCGTCATTGCCGCCCAGGATCTTCTTGTCCTGCTCCTTGGAATGGTACCAGACGTTCCATTCGTCGAACGAGATGTAGACCTGCTTGCTGGAGCGCTTCTTGGCCTTGATGTAGTCGATGACGCCGGCGACCGAGGCGATGTAGTCGTCGAGCTTCTCGCTCATGGCGAGATAGTTCGGCGCGTCATTGGCTTCGTTGTCGAAATACATGTGCAGCGAGATGTAGTCGACCTCGTTGTAGGTGTGGTCGAGAACGGTCGCTTCCCACTCGGGATAGGTCGGCATCTTGGCATTCGAAGAACCGCAGACCACCAGTTCGAGCGACTTGGAAAAGGCGCGCATGGCCTTGGCCGTCTCGTGGGCCAGGCGGCCGTACTCGTCGGCGGTCTTGTGGCCGATCTGCCAGGGGCCGTCCATTTCGTTGCCGAGGCACCACAGCTTGACGTCGAAGGGCTCCTTTCGGCCGTTGGCGATACGCTTGTCGCTCCACTCACTTCCGCCTGGATGATTGGTGTATTCGAGAAAGTTGCGAGCTTCATCGAGGCCACGCGAGCCGAGATTGACGGCAAGCATCATCTCGGTGTTGGCGGATGCGCACCAGTTGGCAAATTCATGCAGGCCGACTTCGTTGCTTTCCGACGTATGCCAGGCGAGGTCGAGGCGCACCGGGCGTTCTCCCTTGGGGCCGACACCGTCCTCCCAATTGTAAGCGGACACAAAATTGCCGCCGGGATAGCGGACGATCGGAACGTTGAGTTCCCTGACCAGATCGATAACGTCTTGACGCATGCCATTGGCATCCGCCGTCGGGTGGCCCGGCTCATAGATGCCGGTGTAAACTGCCCGCCCCAGATGCTCGATAAAGGATCCATACAGCCTCGGATCGATTTCCGAGACGACATAGCGCGGATGCGCCGTAACGGCTGCCTGCATACATTCCTCCCACAATATCACAAATGATGATTTAAATCACCTTACCCGATATCAAAGGCCACTTGGCAGCCTTCGTCAAGTCAAAATAGGCAAAAGTCTGACAATTGAACTATGATTTCGGCAATAAGTGATTTCATGCCATTGAAATTGCTTAGTTATTTCAAAACCCGGTTTGATGATATCAACCGGTTTTGATCCTAAGCAGAATGTCCTGGTCGTAATTTCCAAACCCCTTGCCGAAAATATTGATCCCACCGGGACGCTTGGCGTCGTCCTTGACGCCAATACGGATGCGGATTGAATGATGGCTCTTGAGGTCGAGCGCGGAGAGGCTGGTTTCGGAAATCCTGAGGCCGTCGACATAGGTGCCGTCAGTGGAAATTCGCCAGTTCTTCAGCTTGCCATATTGCGAGCCCTTGAGCTTCCACCAGGAGGGCGTGAAAACGCCACGCTTGTCGCCGAAATCGCCGGGTGACGTCCAGGTGCCGACATCGACGCCATTGATGGTCAACGTGATGTCGGAGGGCCAGTCGGCGCTGGTGCCCGGCACCTCCGAGGACAGTTCCATTGCCACTTCGAGTTCGGTGATCTCGGCGTTGGCGAGCTTGGCGTTGTTGGGGAACTGATATTCGACAAAGCCGCGCGTGAACCACAGCAGCCCGGCTTTCATACGGTCCGGATCGAGGAACGTGTTCGGCACATCGAGCAGACCGATGATGCCATCCGGAGAACACAGGCCGCAGGGCGCCGTCACCTCGAAACCGGTGTAAAGCCCGATCGGCATCGACACTTCGATCGCGTTGTTCCTGACCGCGCGATATTCGCTCTTGAAGACCACGAGCACTTCCTCGGCGGTCGGATAACAGATCTTCTGGCTGCCTTTCTTCGCCTTCTGGTTCTCGGTGCGGATCAGGCCAGCATCCTCGAGCACCTGGATATTGGTCGAGACCGTCGATTGCGGCAGCGACAGCACGGCGGCGATGTCATTGACATTCATCGGCCCCTTCTCATGCAGCAATTTCAGCATGGAGATGCGTGCCAAAGAGGCCAGCCCCTTGAGGACGGCAATGTCCTTCTCGGGTTCGATCACAAGAAAATTGCGACTCATGAATTTGCCAACCCTGTGCGAAATCTATATCCGAAATTACCTTGTATATCGGGATAATTGATTTAATCAATGCGCTGGCTGGGCCTGTTTCTGCTCAAACCGCGGAGGAGGGCTGACCAACATGCCGAGCCGCACGCGGAGACCGCGCGGTACTGGCGACACAATCCACCCACAAGGTCTGATCGAATTTGCACATGTCACCACGAGCATTTGACGTCGTGCGTCGGTTTATCGACCGACCAAGGTCAAATCGATCTCGGTAATGTGCCAGCGGCCGAGATTGGCGGTGTAGAGTTTGTTACCCTTGAACGCGATATTGGTGGGATGCGCGAGCGTCGTCGCGGCCGGATCCTCGATCAACGTCTCAAGTCCTCGGTCCTTGCGCCAGCAATAGATCCGGCTGGGCTCGTAGCATGAAATGAACAACGAGCCGTCCGGAGCGAAAGCTAGGCCATCCGGGACGTTATGCACGCCTTCGACAACGACCCGTCGCGGCCCAGCCGCACCGTCGGCAAGGATCGGCACGTGGCTGACACACGACGCATTGCTTTCCACCACATAAAGCCCGCTTCCCTCCGGCGCCATGGCCATGCCATTGGCGAACGACATCGCCTCCTGGCACCACAGACGGCCCTCGCCCGTCTTGAGATCGTAGCGGAAGATACCGGAGCGATTGTCCTCGCCAACGCTATCCGACACGTAAAGCCAGCCTCTCGCCTCGTCGACGATGGGATAATTCGGCACGCGGATACCGGACGACGCGAAGCGCTCCATGCGCGCGCTCGCGGCATCCCATCGAAAGATCGCGGCATGCTTCAGGTCGCAGGCAAAACAGTTGCCGGCGCTGTCGAAGGCTATGCCAAGCAGAAAGCCATCCGTGCCGCCCATGCGTTCGACCGAGCCGCCGTCGGCGGCAAGCCGCAGGAGGTCACCGGTTTCGGTGCCGCACCAGATCGACCCGTCACGGTGGACAGCCACGCCCTCCGGGTGCGCGACGCGAGGGCTGGTGAAGATGCCGTCGAAGAAAACGCGCGCGGCGGACATGTCGAGCAACGGCTTTACCATGGGGTCCTCAGCTTGCGATGTACGATCTCTGTGCGACGATGCAGCGCTCGACCATCGCGCGGTCGGCGGCGAGGATCTCGGCGATCAGCGCACCGCGCTCCTTGGCGCTGACAAATTCGAGGCGACGCAGGCCGAGCGGGTCGATGCGATTGCGCAGAACAGCGAGCGCATCGCTGGAAGGCAACGGGACCTCTCGGCAATCGGCGTCGAAGGTCACCGCAAACCCGGTGGCGTCGCGGATCTGCTGCTGCATGACGCCTGGCATGGTCTCGATGACGATCAATTCCCGGGATATCCGGTCGAGCCGGAAGACGCAGAGATCGGTGAACACCAGCGCCTTGCCGGTGCGATAGCCCATCGGCTCGCGCTCGGCCGGCGTCAGCAGCCCGCGGGCGGAACTCGCGATCTCCACCTCGTCCACCAGCGACTGGACAGAATGCCGGGGAATGTAGAGCAAATAGTCGCGGTGCATGTTGGCGACATCGGCCATGCCGCCTTGCCCTGGCAACCGGATCAGGCCGCCGCTCGGTTTGCGCAGCGCGATGGTGTTGACGCGACCACGCCGGTCGACTTGTGCCGCGCCGACGATCTCATGCGTCACGGCACCTGCCTGATAGTAGGTCGAGTAGGTGTCGTCGCCGCCGGCATGCGTCACAGCCGTCTCCCAATCCAGGCTTTCGATCAGCGACAGGATCATCGGGCTCGGCGCGATGTCGAGATGGCCGCAGCTCATCGTCGCGATGATCATGTCGGGCGCGTGCGTTGCCTTGGCCAGCCGGTAGGCAACGTTGGCCAGCGGCGAGACAGCGCCGGCGCTGGCAAAACTCTCATTGTCGAGTTCGGCGGCGATGCGGCCTGCAATGATCTCGTCGATGGATGCTTTCTCCTCACCATGTGCGAGCGCCGGCATTGCGAGGGCCGTTTTGGCGCGAACCTTCGCGGCCTTTTGCAGCGGCTTCGGCACGCCATCGGAGGGCAGCCGCAAACTATCCGCCAAGAGCGTTTCGCTGGCCGCCAATCCCTGCGCAAGCGCCTGATAATCGGTGACATAGAATGGCAGGCAGGACGCCGGCCAGGCGCCACCCGGCGCCAGCGCTATGGCCGAAACCTGGTTGCGGGTGAGGATGCTCTGGCGCCCGTCCTGCCGCAGCGCCCCGACCGGGACGACCTCCTCGACCGTGACCAGCACCTTGCGCGCGGCACCCGCCATCGCGAAGTCCAATGCGCGCGGCCCAACGATCTGCACATTGCCGCTTTCATCCGCGCGCTGGGCGTGGACGACGAACGTATCGAGGCGCAGCGGCGGGATGAAACCGGTGTCGGTCCCGGCGATCGGATCAGGCCCGGCGCTCGCCCCCGGCACGCGCGCCAGCATGTCGGAACCCAGGGGCAGCTGAAACGGCATTGACGGCAGGTTCTGCTGCGCTGCCCGTAACGCCTGGATCATGGCCAGCGCTGTCCAGTCGCGAACCGGCATCGCACCAGTTTCGGCGGCAGCGCGGAAACGCGGCGGCAGGCCGAAAATGTCGAGGCTGGAAAAGCAGACATCGATCTCCGCCACCGCACCCGCTTCGAGCAGCAGCTCGAGCGGCAAGCCGCCGGCCCAGCAGACGTAACGCAAATCCTTGACGTCCGACTGGGCTATCGTGCGCAGCAATGCAATCGGCAACCGAGCGAAATGGTGACCGCCGACGCCAAGCGAGTCGCCTTGTCGGACCATCGCGGCCAGCCCTTCGATCTCAGTGAAGCGCGGCCGGTTCGACTTGACCAGGGACATTGCGGCACGATCATTCACAGCGCGGACGCCTCGATGCGGTAGCGGGTCACGAACGGCTTTTCGGCTGAGAATTCCAGTGCCGTCGCAATGCCGGATTGGGCGATGGGGTTGTCAGCCAGCGCGGTCGCCGGGCCGAGCCCGAAGGCTGAGCAGATCGGCTCGATGCCGATGGCGACATGACGCCCATTCCAGGGAGCCGCCTTGCGGCCGCGATTGGAGTACCAGAGCAGAAGGCTGGGGAAATGCTCCTTCTGCCAGGAGAGCTCTACCCGGTAGCCGTCCTCGTGGTTGGCGAGCGCCGCCACACCATCGACCCCCTCGATCTGCAGCAACTCCTCCGTGTCGGCGGCCAGAGGAAGCAGCGAGGCATCGATCGCACCCCCGCTGCGCGATGGCACGGCGCTCAGTTCGAAGAAGGTTTTGTTTCTTGCAAACAGCGCTGCGCCCGGTTCCACGTCGTGTGGATAGGTGCGGCCTTCATCGAAACCGCCGAGCTCGAGCGCGGCGGCGCCTGTCTCGAACGGCAGCCGGAACACCGGGTGCAGGCCGATCGGCAAGCGACAGGCTCGGCGGACGGCGATCTTGAATTCAATGTCGATAGCCGGCGCCGATTGATCGGGCGTAATCGTCCGTTCAACACGCTCGACAGGACTCCCTTTGGGATAGTCCAGTACCAGCGACAGCGACCCGCTCTCGCTGTCGCGCCAAGCCCAGTCATGGTTGGAGCTGTGGCCATGGACTTCTTCGTCAAGCTCCGGCGGCCCCATCACGCGCGTCCAGCCCTCGGGCCATCCACCGGCGGGCACTGAATAGCCGAAGGGCACGCAGGGCCACTCGCCGCGCAACCGGCGCAGGATGCCCGGCAAGGCTTCCGCCCCCGGCTCGTGCGACCAGGGTGCGATATGCATCGGCGAGATTTGCCGGCCGTCCGCCAGGAGGAACGTGATGGGCGCCAGCATCGCGCCGAGCCGCTGCACGGTCAGCGCGCCATGTGCCCAACCCAGCCCACGATAGTCATCATCGACGCTCACGGCCCGGCCTTCTTCACCTGCGCTCCGCTCTTGTCGGCAAACGCCTTGACGCGCTGCTGGCCGATCTCGCCTCGATAGAGGTCACCCAGCATGTCGCGCTCCATGGCGAGGCCATCGGCCAGATTGCCAGACACGGCGTGCGCCGTCAGGGCCTTCAACCCTTCGATCGCCTCGGCCGGCTCGGCCGCGATCATCTGCGCCAGCTCCAGCGCGCGAGGCATCAGCCTGTCGACATCGACGACCTCGTTGACCAGGCCGGCAGCGATGAATTCGGAAGCCGGCACGATGGCACCGGTCATCAGCAGAAGGTTGGCACGGTTGCGGCCGAGCTTGGCGACGCTGCGTTGCGTGCCGCCACCGCCGGGAACCAGCCCCAGCTTGATTTCCGGCAGACCGAGTTTCGCGAACTGGTTGGCGATCACGATGTCGCAGCACAGCACCAGCTCCATGCCGCCGCCCAAGGCAAAGCCGTTGACCGCCGCGATCACCGGCTTGCTGTTGTTCTCGATCGCCGCGTACATGCGCATGCCCGCAGCCTGGAACGTGTCGAACTCGGCGGCGGTCTGCGCGGCGTATTCCTTGATATCGGCGCCGGCCATGAAGCCGCGACCTTCGCCGGTCACCACGATCGCCCCTACACCCGCGTCGCCTGACAGGCCCTCGAAGGCGTCGGTGATCTCGCCTTGCATCATCCGGTTCATGGCGTTGAGCTGGTCGGCGCGGCGGAAGGTGACGACCGCGACGCGGCCCAGGATTTCGACCGTGACTGTCTGGTAGACGCGCATTGTCATGCCGCGTCCACGGTCATGTCGCCGGACGCCTCCAATGCTGCGATTTCCTCCTTGGAGACGCCGAACTCGGCCAGGATCTCGCGGCCATGCTGGCCGACCAGCGGCGCCGGCCGATCGATGGTCGCGGGGGTCTCGCTCATCTTGACCGCGGGTGCCACCACCCGCACCTTGCCGCCGCGCGGATGATCATAACTGGTGATCATGCCCATATGCTTGACCTGCGGGTCCTCTGCCGCACTGCGGATATCCTTCACCTCGGCGCACCAGATGTCGGCCGCCAGCAGCCGTGCCAGCAGATCCTGCGTAGCGAATTTCTTCGTCTCCGCGTTGACCTTCTCGAACACCTCGTCGCGCTTGTCGAACAGGGTTTTCAAATCGTCATAGACGGCAAGCTGCGGCGCCTCCAGCACCTCGTAAAGCGTCTTGAACGGGCTCATCGCGATCGAGATGTAGCCGCCGTCCTTCGCTTCGTAGATGCCGAACGGCGCCTGCATGCCGGGATGACCGATGCCGGAATTGGGCCGCACGAAATCCTCGCCGAGGTTGAGCACGGCGACATATTCCTGATTGAGATGCGCCAGCAGGCCGGCCAGCAGATTGACCTCGATCTTCTGGCCTTTGCCGGTTTTCTCGCGATAATAGAGCGCCGACAGGATGCCGTAGACCATGTTCATGGCGCCGATCTGGTCGGCGAGTCCGGCGCCGGCCGGAACCGGCGCCTGATCGCCGCGGCCGGTGTTGGCAATCAACCCGGCAAGCCCCTGGATCAGCATGTCCTGGCCGGGGCGCTCGACATAGGGGCCTTCCTCACCATAGCCGGAACCCGAACAATAGATGATGCGCGGATTGACTACCTTGAAGTCCTCATAGCCATAGCCGAGCTTGGCCAGCACGCCGGGGCGGAAATTCTGCACCACCACATCGGCGCTCTTGGCCATCTCCATGAGGATGGCGTGCACTTTGCGGCTCTTCAGGTTGAGGGCAATCGAGCGCTTGTTGCGGTTCCAGGCGAGGAAATTCGGGCTCTCCGAGCCGCCCACCCATTTTGCGAAGAAGGTCATGCCGCGGAACATGTCGCCGGCGCCGGCGCGCTCGACCTTGATGACATCGGCGCCCATGTCGCCGAGCAGCTGCGTGGCGAACGGCCCCTGCAGCAAATGGCTGAAATCGAGGATGCGGACGCCTTCGAGGGCCTTGTTCATTTCATGTCTCGTTTCGTGTTTTCAAAGCAGTTCGGGAACGTAGCGCGGTGCGGCGGTCAGCCCGCCATCCACACGCAGATCGGTGCCCGTGGTGAAGCCCGCGGCATCGGAGGCGAGATAGACGGCGGCCTCGGCCACTTCGGAAGGCTCGCCGATGCGGCCGAGCGGATGCATCTTGACCCAGGCCTTGGCCAAGTTGCCGCCGATCTCCTTGATCAGCCTGTCGTTCATCGGCGTGTTGATGGTGCCCGGCGAGATCGAATTGACGCGGATGTTCACCGGCCCAAACTCGACCGCCATCTGGCGCGTCATCGCCATCACCGCGCCCTTGGCGCCGGCATAGGCGGTCCAGCCGTCGAGGCCGATATGACCCTGCGCCGAGGCCATGTTGATGATCGAGCCGGACTTCTGTGCGATCATGTGCGGCAACGCGTATTTGCAGCCGCGAAACACGCTGGTCAGGTTGACCGCGATCAGCCGGTGCCATTGCTCATCGGTCATCTCGTGCACCGGCATGCCGCCAATGGCGATGGCGGCATTGTTGACCAGGACGTCGAGGTGCCCAGTCCTGGTGACAGCGCTGTCGATGAGGCCGGCGATATCGGCCTCTTGAGAGACATCGCAATGCACGTAATCGGCCTGACGGCCGGCGGCGCGAAGCGCGGTCGCGAATTCCTCGCCCGCGCCGTCGGCTATGTCGCCGAGGAAGACATGCGCGCCTTCACGCGCCATCGCTTCAGCGATCGCGTGGCCGATGCCGTCGGCGGCACCGGTGATGACGGCGGTTTTCCCTTCGAGACGAGCCATGTCAGCCTCCATTCGCGCGCCGGCGTTTCGCCTCGTCGAAGGCGACCGCGGCGATGATGATCATGCCGGTGATGACCAGCTGCCATTCGGTCGGCAGGCCGAGCCCGCGCAGGCCGTTGGACAGGAACTGCAGGATCAGCACGCCCAGCGCCATGCCGGTCAGGCTGCCGATGCCGCCGGCAAGGCTGACCCCACCGAGCACCGTCGCGGCGACGACCTGGAATTCGAAATTGAGCCCCGCCGTATGCTGCGCCGAGCCGACGCGCGCGGCGAGAATAATGCCCGCAACGGTCGCCAGCAATGAGCTGATGATGAAACAGATGAACTTGACGCGCCGCACGTCATAGCCGGCCAGCCGCGCCACTTCCTGATTGCCGCCGACGGCATAGATCTGCCGTCCGAACGGCCGATGCCGCATCATGTAGGCGAAGGCGGCGAGCAGGATGATGGCGATGACAGCCGAATAGGGGATGGTGTTGAACAGGCGGCCATCCGACAGAGCGATGAAGCTGTCGAGGCTGGCATCGTCCGGGATGGCGCGCTGGCCGGTGTAGAGATAGACGCCGCCACGCATGATGAACATCGTGCCCAAGGTCACGATCAGCGAGTTGATGCCGGCATAGGCGGTGAGATAGCCGTTCACCACGCCGATGATCAGCCCGAACAGCAGCGCGCAACTGACGCCGAGCCACAGCGAATTGGTGTCGTTCATGACGATGACCAGCGGCAACGCAATGGTCGCGAGCAGCGAGCCGATCGAGATGTCGACCTCGCCGGAAATGAAGACGATGGCGCAGCCAATCCCGGCGATCAGCGGCAGCGACGCCTGGCCAAGCACGTTGGTCAGATTGCGCACGGAGAAGAAATTCTCGACCGTGAAGGAAAAGAACGCCAACACCAGGATAAGGCAGACAAGCAGCGCCAGTTCCTGCCGGGCAACGAGCCGCACCAGCATGGATGGTTGGGCCCTTGCGGAAGCCGTGGCTGCAAAGCTCATCGGATGCTCCCTTCGAGGTGGGGCTGATCGCTGGATGTCATCATCTTACCCGATCGCCGCATTGAGGATCTTCTCCTGTGTGGCTTCCTCGCGCGACATGATCACGGTCAGGCGGCCTTCGCACATCACCGCGATCCGGTCCGCAAGACCGAGCAGTTCCGGCATCTCGGACGTCATCATGACCACCGCCAGGCCCTCGCCGGCGAGCCGGTCGATCAGCGCGAAGATTTCCGACTTGGCACCGACATCGATGCCGCGCGTCGGCTCGTCGACGACGATCACTTTCAGGCCCCGCATCAGCCAACGCGCGATCAGCACTTTCTGCTGATTGCCGCCCGACAGGTTCTTCACCTGCTGGAACAGGCTGGGCGTCTTGATGCGGAAACGGTCGACATAGTCCTGCACCGCTTCGTGTTCCTTCGCCTTGTCGACGAACCCCAGGCGGGCGAAAGCACCAAGCGAGGCCAGGCTTGCATTCTGGTAGACAGGCAGTTCGCCCATCAGCCCTTCGCTCTTGCGGTCCTCGGTAAGCAGACCAATGCCGAGCTTGACGCCGGTGCGCGTATCGTGCGGCGCGAGCCGGCTGCCGTCGACGGTGATCGTCCCCGCGGTGATCGGGTCGTAGCCGACGATCGCCTTGGCGAGCTCGGTGCGGCCCGCGCCCATCAACCCGAAGAAGCCGAGCACCTCGCCGGCGCGCGCCTCGAAGGAGACGTCGGTCAGCTTCTTCGCCGTGCTGAGGTTCTCCACCGACAGCGCGACCTTGCTGCCCGCCGCGCCACGCTGACGGGGAAACAGATTGTCGATGCGCCGGCCGATCATGTCCTGGATGAGCGTGTCGTTGGTTTGCTCGCCGATCGGCCTAGTCGAGATGTGGCGTCCATCGCGCAGCACGGTCACCGTGTCGGCGATCTCGAAAACCTCGTCGAGCTTGTGGCTGACATAGACCACCGCGATGCCAAGGCTGGCCAGCCGGCGGATGACTGTGAATAGCAACGAGACCTCGTTCGGCGTCAGCGAGGATGTCGGTTCGTCCATCACCACGACGCGGGCTTCATGGGCGAGCGCACGGGCGATCTCGACCATCTGCTGCTGGCTGACCGGCAGCGATCCCGTGCGTGCCGCCGGATCGACGTTGAAGCCGATGCGGTTGAACAGCGCGGCAGAATCGGCACGAATCTTCTTCCAGTCGATCGAGCCGGCCCTGCCGGTCGGATAGCCTTCCAAGAAGATGTTCTCGGCAACGGTGAATTCGGAGATCAGCGCGATCTCCTGAAACACGACCTTGATGCCTTCCTTCAAGCTGTCGCGCGGCGACTTGATGTCGACCTCGCGCCCGCGCATGCGGATGATGCCGGCATCCTTGCCGTAGACACCAGCCATGATCTTGATCAGCGTCGACTTGCCGGCGCCGTTCTCGCCCATCAAGGCATGGATCTTGCCGGGCTCCAGGCTGAAGTCGACATTGTCGAGCGCCACGACGCCGGGGAAGCGCTTGTCGATGCCGCGCAGTTCGAGCGCCGGCACGCTGGTGTCGATGGCCGCGCCTTCGCCAGGGTGAAGGAAATCAACGGACATTGGCTCTGTTCCGGATGATGTCGAGATAGGTTGCAAGGATGATGACGACGCCCGGCACGACCATCTGCAGGTCCTGGTTCCAGCCGAGAATGATGATGCCGTTGTCGATCACCTTCAGCACCAGTACGCCGAGCAAGGTGCCGAACAGCGATCCACGGCCGCCGAGCAGGCTGGTGCCGCCGAGGATGACGGCAGCAATGACCGTCAGTTCGAAGCCGCGGCCGGCGGTCGGCTGGCCGGCATTCATCAGCGACGACAGGATCATGCCGGCAACGCCGACGCAGAGCCCGGTGAGAACGAAGGCAAACAGCTTGAGGCGCTCCGACCGAAGGCCGGACAGGCGGACCGCCTTTTCATTGGCGCCAACGGCATAGAGGTAGCGGCCGAGCGTGGTGAAACGCAGCGTCACATAGGCAACCACGAAGATCAGCGCCGCCAGAATGACGGGGACCGGCACCGCGCCGACGTAGCCGGCGCCGAGATCGGTGAAGCTCGCGAGCTGATTGTGGTTCTGCACCGCCTCGCGCGTGAACAGATAGACGCCGCCTTGCATCATCATCATCGTGCCGATGGTGGCGATCAGCGAGTTGACCCGGAGCCTGGTGACGACCAGCCCATTGAACAGGCCGACCCCGCCGGCAAAGGCAAGTGCCGCCAGCAAGCCGAGCGTCAGGCTGTGTGTAGAATTGAGCACCGCCATGCCGATGCAGCCGACGAAGGCGAGTGAAGCGCCGACCGACAAATCGACCTCGGCGGTGATGATGAGCATGGTCATGCCCGAGGCAACGATCAGCACCAGCGCGCATTGGCGCAGAATGGCGATGATGTTGGCCTCCGAATAGAATTGCGGCGCCGCGATCGAGATGGCGATGCACAGCACAGCCAGGATGACACCCAGCACAAGCTGGCCGCTGCCCAGCAGCTGGCCGCCGACAAGGCGCTTCGGCGCGGAGGCGTGTATAAGCTCGCTCATCTCAATCCATTCCGGGCCGCCGTGGTTCAGGCGCCCTTCCCGCATTGCGGGAAGGGCAAAGTCGGTCGGCTTTATTTCTTCAGGTCGGCGGAGGTCTTCATGCACTTTGCCGGCGGCTGCAGTGCGTTGACGGCATCCCATTTGATGGTTCGGGTGGTGCCGTCGTAGTCATAGAACTTCTTCCAGTCCTCGCCGTTCATCGGCGCGGTCGGGCTGACGATGTGCTCCGGCACTTCCTCGCTGTTGAACAGTTTCACCGCGGCATCGATGGCGGTAAAGCCTTCCTTTTCCGGGAACATCGCGGCCTCGATACGATACGATGGCTCGTTCTGCATCGCGTTGATGAAGGCAAGCCCCTCGCCGCCGGTGCCGACGGTCAACAGGCCGTCCTGCGACTTGCCGGCCGCCTTCCAGGCTTGCAGGCCGCCCAGCGACGACGAGTCGTTGATGCCGTAGATGATGTTGATGTCGGCGTTCTTGGCAAGTGCCGCCGAAGACACTTCGAGCGCGCGGTCCGGATTGCCGCCGCCGTCGAGGTCGTGGATCATGACCGCGTCAGGGATGACGGTCTTCAGCCCGTCCATGAAACCGTGCGAGCGCAGCACCGTGGCGGAAAGCAGCGGCAGGCCGACATTCATCACCTTGGCAACGCCGCCGAGCTTTTCCTTGGCATATTTGCCGGCCTCGACGCCGGAGAAATAGCCGGTGTCATAATCGCAGATGGCGACCATCGTGGTCATGCCCTTGACCGGATTGCCCTCGAGCACCACCGGAATGTTGGCGGCTTTGGCCTGACGCAGCAGCGGCACCACACCTTCTTCATTCACCGGCGTGATGATCAGCACATCGACGCCCTTGGCGATGAAGTCTTCGGCCGCGGCGACCTGCTTGGATATGTCGAGATTGGCGTCCTGCACCTCGACCTCGATGCCGAGTTCCTTCCCGTGAGCCTTCATGCCCTTGATGACGTTCTGGTACCATTCATGGGTGGCGTAATTGGTGACGTAGCCGATGCGCTTGGGCATGTTCTCGGCATATGCAGCCGCCGCGCTCATGGCCAGCGCGGCCGCGGACGCAAACAGGATTGACTTGGACCAGTGCATTTTCTTCTCCCAGGTTTATCGCTTTTGTTAATCGCTGAACGGGTAGTCCCGCCGTTCCGGGTCGGCACGTAACGAAGAGTTGGATTCCCCCCAACCGAGCTCCGCCGATATCTTCTCGGCGGCTGCCCGGGTGCGTTCGAAGACGGTCTGCCGGTCGAACCGTGCCGCCTTCTGCGGCAGCAGCGGGACCGTGAGTGCGGCGATGACGGCACCGGTGTGATCGCGCACCGGCATGGAGATGTTGGTGCAGGCTTCGACGGCCAGCGAGGCCCGCATCTCGTAGCCGAGCCTGGCCACCTCGTTCAGCCGTGCCTCGATTTCGGCCCGCGTGCCCTGTCCTTCGCCGGCGGTCACGATGCGATCGACAATGCGGTCGCGCTCGGCCCGGTTCGAATGGGCGAGCAAGACCGCGCCTGAACTGGTTTCGAGGATCGGGAAATGCGACCCCAAGGCAACCGAGTAGCGCATCGGCAGCGGTGAATCGATCTGCAGCACCACGAGCGCGTTCTGGCCTTCGCGCACCACGAGGTGGCAACTCTGATCGGCATTGGCGGTCAACTCACGCATCACCGGCAGCGCGCATTCGACCAGCCGGTTTACCGGCGGGTGCATGTGCGCCAGCTCGAACAGCTTCAGCGACAGGCGGAAGCGGTCCGACTGCGTGCGAAAGATGTATCCGCGCTTTTCCAGCAGGAGCAGGATGCGGTAGATTTCGTGAATGGAGCGTCCGAGGCCGGCCGCGATCTCGGTCTGGGTCAGCGTTTCGGCGCTGGCTGCCATGAACTCAAGGACGTCGAGCGCCTTGTCTACCGCCGGCACACGATAGCCGTTGCGGCCACTTTCGCTGTCGTCGAGCGTCTCGGTAACGCTGGCGGCCATCACGCAATGCTCCGTTCCGGTTGCCTGGTTTCGCGGTAGAGGCGATTCACGTGGTCGGCGAGTTCGGCAGCCGAAATGTCGCCGGCGATGGCGGCCGCCGCATGCGGCGCGCATTCGCGGAAGAAGGCGATGAAGCCTGGATGCGTCGGACGCAGATAGGACGAACTGATCGTCGCAAGCGTCGAGCTGAAAAAATTGCCGGTGAGTTGGTTGACCTCGACATCCTTCCAGGCCGCCAGCGATCCCGGCTGTCCGCCCGACTTCACATAGTCGCCGCGTTGGTATTCGGGCGAGCACAGGAACACCGCGTAGTCGATCGCGGCCTGCTTGTGTTTCGACCGGGCGCTGACGCCGATGCCGGCACCGCCGAGCAAGGCTCCGGCGGAGTGCGGCGTCGGCACGTCGGCAAAGCGCAGACACGGCCTGTCACTCCTGGAGGCATAGTTCACATAGCCGAACGCGAAAGGCACATAGACCACGTCGTCATGCGCGATCATGTGGTCATAGCAGCGGATCGGGTTCCATTTTGATGAGTTCGGATGCGACAGCGCCGCGAGCTCTCGCAATTGAGTGACGGCCTGCTCGACCGTCTCCCTGGCAATGAATTGCCCACCGTTCTCCTGTGGGCGGCCAAGCGTCAGAAGCATGCACATGGCATCCGTCGGGACCGAGGGCAGGCCGAGCCACTTGCCGCTCTTGCGGGCGCGCCGACCAAGCTCGACCACCTCGTCATGTGCGCGCGGCACCGGCCCGTAACGCTCCAGGAGATCCGGGCGATAGGACGCGACCTGACAAGCGGCATCGATCGGCAACGCCCATTGGCGTCCGTCCTTTGCGTAGGAGCGCCAGGACGCACCGACCGAATCGTGTTCGAAGAAACGGATTTGTTCGGCCGACAGATAGGCGTCGAACGGCACCATCAGCTCATCCTTCGCGATGTCGCCGATGAAGGGATGGTCGAACACGACCAGATCGTAAGTGCCGAGCACCGAACCGAGAGCACCCTCGCCGAATTCATAGAGGCTGCGGCGATCCCATTCGATTTCAAGGCCTGGATTGCCAGCGCAATACGGCGCCACGCTGGCGTCGAGCGGACCCCAGCAGCGTCGATGATCCCACGCAAGACCGCGCAGTCTTGTCATTTCAGGCAATTCCTCCCTGGCAACCGATTATGTCCGCCCGGCTCGCAGTCGTAGCAGCTATTTTCACATAGACAAGTAACTTTTACATATGCAAATGACAGTTGGCTTCCTGACGGCTTCATGCCAGCCCGAAGCGTTCCACGGCGCGCATGATGCCACGCAGCTCGGCGAGGCCCTTCAGCCGCCCGATCAGCGAATAGCCGGGATTGATCCTGGTCTTGCCGATATCGTCGGCGAGCAGATGGCCGTGATCTGGCCGCATCGGAATGCGCCAGTCCGCGCGGCCCTCCTTCCGGCGCCGCGTCTCCTCCTGCATCAGAGCGAGGATGACATGCGCCATGTCGGTGCCGCCCTCGAGATGCTCGGCTTCGTAGAACGAGCCGTCATCCTCGATGGTGATGTTGCGCAGATGGGCGAAATGGATGCGGCCGGCGAACTCCTTGACCATGGCGACGATGTCGTTGTCGGCGCGCGTGCCGTAAGAGCCGGTGCAGAACGTCAGGCCGTTGGCCGGACTGTCCACGGCGTTGAGGATGAAACGCGCATCCTCGGCGGTCGAGACGATGCGGGGCAGGCCATAGAGCGAGAAGGGCGGGTCGTCTGGATGGATGCACATGCGCACCCCCTCCTCTTCGGCCACCGGAATGATCTCGCGCAGGAACCACGCAAGGTTGTCGCGCAGCTCCTTCGGATCGATCGTATCGTATTCCGCCAGGGCCTCGCGAAAACTGTCCCTGTTGTAGCTGCGCTCCGTCGCCGGCAGGCCGGCGATCAGGTTGCGCTCGATCCTGTCGATCGCCTCGCTGCTCAGTTCCTTCAGTCGCGCTTCCGCTTCGGCGATGCGGGCGGCACTGTAGCCGGCCTCGGCATTCCTGCGCTTCAGCACGAACAAATCGTAGGCCGCGAAATCGACCGCGTCGAATCGCAGCGCATAACCCGTTGTCGGAAGCCGATAGGCCAGATCCGTGCGGGTCCAGTCGACCACGGGCATGAAATTGTAGCAGACCGTCGCAATGCCGGCCCTGGCAAGTGCGCGGATGCTGTCGCGATAGAAGCCGGCGTAGCGCTCGCGTTCCGGTGCGCCGATCTTGAAGGAATTATGGACCGGAATGCTCTCGACAACCGACCATGTCAGATCAGCGGCCTCGATGATCCGCTTGCGCTCCAGAATGCTCTCGAGCGGCCAGGCGCGCCCGTCATAGATATCGTGCAAGGCCGTCACCACGCCTGTCGCGCCTGCCTGCCTGACATGATCGAGAGTTACCGGGTCGTTCGGTCCATACCAGCGCCAGCACTGTTCCATGAAGCCTCCTCAATGTTAACAAGGCGACCATATTGTTGGACCACAGACCTGTCAACAAGCTGAATTCTTCTGGCGGCGATCCTTTTTCCCTCTTTTGCCGGGCGCCGATTGATTTCCTATCCGATTGGGCCTAGGCTTGGTCCAACAAATAAGGAGAGACAACCCTTGGATCAAGAAGCGACGGAAGATGCCGGAGTCAGCAGTTCGGCCGTCGACCAGACTGTGCGGCAGATCCTTGACCTCATTCGGAACCGCGCCATGTCCGTCGGCGACGTCCTGCCAACCGAGCGGGACCTTGGCGAGCTATTCGGCGCCAGCCGCAACACGATACGCGAGGCGCTGCGCACCATCCGCACCTATGGCCTGATCGACCCCAAGCCGCGTGTCGGCGCGGTACTGGCCGACCGCCAGAATATCGCGATCCAGAATTTCTTCGCCGCCCAGATGGATATTTCAAGGACCTCCTTTCACGACATACAGGGGTTTCGCCGCATCATCGAAGTGAGCATCGGCGACCACATCATCCTCAATGCCAGTGCCGCCGAACTCGATGTCCTGGACGAAGTCAACGGCCTGATCGAAACCAGCAAGGACGTCCAGGAAGCCGCGCAGCGCGATTTCGATTTCCATCTGGCGCTGATGAAGCTTGCCGGCAACCGCATGCTGGTGCAGACTTATCAGTTCCTGTCGCCGGTCATCCTGCACATCATGACCGTCGGCAAATCCATCCGTCCGGTGCTGAGCGAGACACGCCACGCCCATGGCGAGATCATCGCGGCTCTGCGGGCGCGCGACCGCATCGCTTACAGCTACCTGATGAGCCGACATCTCGATTTCGGCCTGCGCTTCGTTCCCGACGACCTCGAAAACGCTCGCACCTCGCCGGCGCTGCCGGACCCGACATCTTCCAAGGATTTGCAGCATGTCTGAGTTTGAGAACAAGGTTGCGCTGATCACCGGCACGACCGGCATCGCGGTCGCCACCGCGAAGCGTCTGGCGCAGGGGGGTGCCGCGATCGTCGCCTGCGGCATCGATGAGGCAGCCAATGCGGCCATGCAGGAAAGCCTCGCCGGAGCCGGAGCGAATGCGCTGGTGCAAACGGTGGATGTTTCGGTTTCCGACCAGGTTCGCGACGCGGTCGCGACCGGCGTCGCGAAATTCGGCGGCATCGACATCATCGTCAATTCCGCGGCGGTGCATCCTTACGGGACAGCGACGACAACCGACTGGGAAACCTGGAACCGCGCAATGACGGTCAATGTCGGATCGATCTACCTGACAGCGCATTTCGGCATCCCGGAAATGATCAAGCGTGGCGGCGGCGCCATCGTCAACGTCGCTTCGGTGCAGGGCTTCGCCTGTCAGCAGAACGTCGCCGCCTATGCCACGACCAAGGGCGCCATCCACACGCTGACGCGATCGCTGGCGCTCGACTATGCGGCGGCGGGTATCCGGGTCAATTCCGTCAGCCCGGGCTCGATCCGCACTCCGATCCTGGAGAGGGCCGCGCGCGGCGACAGCGGCACGGATGCCGATGTCGAGGCTGCCTACAAGCGCTTCGGCGCGGCCCATCCGCTTGGCCGTATCGGCGAGCCGGAGGAGGTGGCGGAGCTGATCGCCTTCCTGTGCTCGTCGAAGGCCGGCTTCTGCACTGGCGCGGACTACAGAATAGATGGCGGCCTAACCGCCGGTATCGGCGTGAAATAGAGCCATGAAAATCGGTCTTGGCCTTTACCGGGAGTCGCTGACCCCTGATAATTTCCGCTTCGCCCGCCAGGCAGGCGCCACCCACATCGTTGCCCACCTCACCAACTATTTTCGCGGCCGCGATCCTTCGCTGTCCGCCGGCAGCGAAGCCGAGGGTTGGGGCGATTGCTCCAGCGATGAGCTTTGGGATTATGAGGATTTCGTCGGTCTGGTGAAGACCGTGCGTGACAACGGCCTGGAAATCGCCGCGATCGAGAATTTCTCGCCGCGTTTCTGGTCGGACGTGCTGCTCGGCGGTCCTGACAGGGCAAAACAGATCGAAGGATTGAAGCGCCTTGTTCGCGATGCCGGACGTGCCGGTATTCCCTGTATCGGCTACAACTTCTCGATCGCCGGCGTCTGGGGCTGGTCGCGCGGCCCATTCGCTCGGGGCGAGGCGATGTCGGTGGGGCTCGACCTCGCTGCCATCGATCCCGATCTGCCCCTCCCCGACGGCGTGGTCTGGAACATGCGCTATCGTGCTGGCCGGCCGAATGGCGTGCCGGTGACAGTCAGCAGCGACGAGCTCTGGCAGCGTCTAGACGTCTTCCTCCAGGAACTCGTTCCGGTGGCCGAAGAGGCCGGCGTCATGCTGGCGGCGCATCCCGACGATCCGCCGGCCGAAGCGCTGCGTGGCGCCGCGCGGCTCGTCAACCGGCCGCAGAAATACGACCGGCTGATGGGCATCGTCGACTCGCCGTCCAATGGGCTGGAGCTCTGCCTCGGCTCGCTGCAGGAAATGCCGGGCACCGACGATATCTACGGACACGTCCGGCGCTTCGCTCGAAGCAAACGCATCGGCTACATCCACTTCCGCAATGTGCGTGGCAAGGTGCCTAACTATCATGAGACTTTCGTCGATGACGGCGACATCGACATGGCCGAAATCATCCGCATCCTGCGCGATGAAAACTATGACGGCGTGATGATCCCGGACCACACGCCGGAGATGTCCTGCGACGCGCCCTGGCACGCCGGAAAGGCCTTTGCCTTGGGCTACATGCGTGCGCTGGTCCAGAACGCTGCGGCACTCGGGCCTTCTCGGACCGCCCAAGCCACCAACATCCGGATGCAAGCCTCATGACAAAATCGACGCGCCTCCATGATCTCAAGCCTGGTGAAATCCACGTCGCCAGTGGCGCATCGCCACGCTACGCATTGGGGGCGAACTGATACCGACCTGAGCGACGATTCTCGGTGTGTCCGTACCCCGCCAGTAGTAGTGCGGCCCTCGCGCCGGTTGCGATACGGCGCGCCATTCGCGGACTGAACGACGCCGCTTCAAGCGATCGCAGCTCGGCTTCCGACCGGATTACGGCAAGCGTCGCCGGCGACCTGCCGCGCATCAGTCGAGCGATATGGACAGCCCCGCAAGAAGCGGCGCGTACGCGGCGAGCCTGCGGGATACGAATTCGGTGAAGAGCCGCACGCGCTTCGTCTTGCGTGTCTCCCCCTGTGTGAGGAGCCAAACTGTTCCGTACAGGTGCAGGTCGGTACCCGGCACCCTCACCAACAGGGGGTCGGCATCGCCAACGAAGCATGGCAGTGTCGTGATCCCGAGCCCTTGCCGTACGGCAACGATCTGAGCCTCGGCGTCCGAGGTCCTGAATGGAACCCCCGTGGCGCGGACCTCACCCTCGCTGGCCCAGTGCGGGATTCCATGAATGCTTATGACGATCCACCGGATGGGATCAGGCGCGCCCGCACGCCACGCGGCTAGTCGATCGCAGGACATGTAGACGCCGCCGAACAGCTCCGGTCCCTTCAGGCCGTGAAGATTGAGCGGCAGGGTTTTGCGGTCGTAGACGACGCGGATCGCGACGTCGGCCTCTCGATTGGTCAGATTTGCCAGCTCGCCGGACGACAAGATTTCCATCTCGATGTCCGGATGCAGACGCGCGAAATCGGCGAAGTCCGGCATGAGCAGATGTGTCGCCAGGGGTGGTGCCAGCGTCACCCGCAGAAGCCCGCGCACGCTCTGGTCGCGCCCGAAGACGCGCGTCTCCAGCTGGTGCGACGACGATTCCATCTGGTTTGCGAGTTCCAGGACCTCCTCGCCCGCGGCCGTCAGGCGGTAGCCCGAAGGCAGCTTTTCGAACATCTGCGCCCCTAGGCGTTCCTCGAGCTGAGCGATGCGTCGCAGCGCGGTCGAGTGATTCACCCCGAGGCGCACGGCGGCGGCCCGCACCGAGCCTGCGCGCGCGACGGCAAGAAAGTAGCGGACGTCATCCCAGTCGATCATGGTGCAATCCAGCACCGCGCGGTGCGCCTTCCAAAGGCCCGTATCTAACACATCGAACAGCAGTGCGGGTGGTCAATAATGGCCTATGTCGACGAGTGCGGCCCAATTCCGAACGGCGGACACCGATCGTCGCGGCTGGCGTCAGTCGTCCAACCGGATCGATTTCGCACCACCGATGTGCGCGCTTCCGCACTCAACAACTGACACCGGCGGACCCATTTCGAGGTCCTCGGAGGCAGATGCTGTCCCGACAACACAAAAGGAGAAGTCATGGGAAAGCTTGAGGGTAAGGTTGCTGTGATCACCGGAGGATCGAGCGGCATGGCGCTGGCGAGCGCCAGGCGGTTCGTTGAAGAAGGCGCCTATGTTTTCATCACGGGCCGGAGACAGGAGCCGCTCGACGAGGCCGTCAGGCTGATCGGCCGGAACGTGACCGGCGTGCGCGGCGACGCGTCCAATCTCGACGACCTCGACCGCCTGTTCGATACAGTCAAGCGGGAAAAGGGCAAGATCGACGTCCTGTATGCGAGCGCCGGCACCGGCGAAGCCGTCCCACTGGGCGAGATTACCGAGCAGCACTTCGATGCGGCCTTCAACCTGAATGCGCGCGGCACGCTGTTTACGGTTCAGAAGGCGTTGCCGCTGTTCAACGATGGCGGATCGATTTTCATGACCGGGTCAGTTGCTTCGATCAAAGGTTTTCCTGGTTACAGCGTGTATGCGGCGAGCAAGGCGACGTTGCTCGCATTCGCACGCGGATGGCTCAACGAACTCAAGGGCAGGAATATCCGGGTGAACGTGCTGCACCCAGGGCCGATCGCCACACCGATGCAGGACCAAGTTCTCACCGAGGAGGCGAAGCAGATGTTCGAATCCCTGATCCCGCGGGGAAAGATGGGGCGTCCTGAGGAAATTGCGGCGGTCGCGCTGTTTCTTGCTTCAGACGATTCGAGCTTCGTGAATGGGGTGGAGTTGTCTGTCGACGGCGGCTTCTCGGCCATCTGAAGGGTCGGGGAATCAATATCAACACGGATCGGAGAAGCATTATGAACTACGCGATTGTAGGATTCGGTAAGATAGGCCAGGCCCTCGCCCACGCCTTCGCCCGTAAAAACATCGACGTGACCGTCGCAAGCCGCCGGCCGCCCGAGGCGTTGGCGCCGCAGGCTCGGGCGATTGGACCCACGGTCGTCGCCAAGTCGCTGCGGGAAGCACTCGAGGCCGACACAATCATCTTGGCGGTCCCTTTCGGGGAGCATCGCGAGGTTGCGAAAGCCCTGCCGAGCTGGAAAGGCAAGACGGTCATCGACGCGATGAACGCGTTTCCTGTCCCTGAAGAGCTGGACGGCCTCCCGTCCTCCGCATTCGTCGCGAAGTCGTTCACCGGCGCCAAGTTCGTGAAAGGATTCAATCACCTGGTTGCGGCCACCCTGGCTACCGATCCGGTCGTCGAGGGCGGCCACCGGGTCGTCTTTCTGTCGAGCGACGACGAGGACGCGATCGCACCCGTGGCGGCCTTGGCCAAACAACTCGGGTTTGCACCCGTCAAGCTGGGAAAGCTCAACGAGGGTGGCGCGCTGGTGCACGCACGCGGCCGCACTTGGGGCCAGCTCATCTTCCAGGATTTGTTCAAGAAGGAGCAATAATCGATCTACGACCGCGTGCGATCGACGCCGAGAACTGGTCGCGCGCCAACCTCTTCGAGCAGCGCGCGACCGAAAATTTGAAGGCCACAAGGTCGCGCAGCCAGATCCGTAGCTTCGGCGCTATGTGCCGGTGCTGCAACCAGTTGGTTTCTCAGTCGGCGGTGACCTGCGTCGTGCTTGCGGCTTTCGGCTGATCACCGACGGCAAAGACGGCACTTGCCTCGCTGACGATCGAGACGTGATTCTTGGCCGCGGTTCCGGCTGCGGTACCATCGCCGCGCAGAATGGCGGTGACGATGGCGTCATGCTCTTGCCAGGACTTGGCCAGGCGGCCGGCTAGTCTGAACTGTGCGCGGCGGAAGGGGGCGAGGCGGCTGCGCGTCGTGGCGGTCAGCTCTTGGATGTGCGTGCTATGGGCGCCGCGATAGAGCCGGCTGTGGAATTCGGTGTTGAAGTATTCATAGTCTTCCTCGGCGCCCAGCCGCACCAACCGGGCCGAGGATTGGTGTTCGATCTCGAGCGCGCGACGCTCGCCGCCGGTCATGCGTTCGGCGCAAAAGCGGGCGCAGATGCCTTCCAACTCGGCCATGCTTTCGAACATCGAGGCGAGATGCTCCTGCGTCACCACGGCGACGATCGCGCCCCGGTTAGGTCGCCTTTCGACAAGGCCCATGACGCTGAGCTGGCCAAGCGCCTCGCGTACGGGCGTGCGTGACACCTCGAAGCGGGCGGCGAGCGAAGCCTCGTCGAGCTTTTCACCAGGGCGCAGCACGCCGGTGACGATGCGGTCGCCGATCGCCCTCACCATCTGATCGACGGTCGTGCCTGACCGGATCAGGCTGCGCTTTCCCGACAAATCTGCTTCGCCTTCCGTGCTTCTACGTCCGAGCCATGAAATCAGCGCCGAACGGCGCGACCCGACTCGCCTCGCATCCTCTATGCCTATATTTTAATCCGTCTGTCAAACTGGCTTTGTTTAAGGCAATAAGTGTATGCAATTGCCTTTCAATTGTGCAGCGCAAAAAATATTCATTCCTGATTTCATTACATAAATCTTCTGTTTTGAACTGGCACAGCGATTGCATGCACTTTCTTGAAAAGGCGTTAACCGACCCGGAAAGGGTCCTACAGGGGAGCATTCACATGACCGACCGATTCATGCTTAGCCGCCGCCAATTGCTCAAGACCACCGCCGCGGGAGCCGCACTCGGGCTTGCCTCCGCGGCCTTTCCCATCAGCAAGGCGTTCGCCGCGAGCGCCACGGTCGGCTTCATCTATGTCGGCCCGAAGGATGATTACGGCTACAACCAGGCGCATGCCGAGGGGGCAGCGGCGCTGAAAGGCATCGAGGGCATCACCGTCGTCGAGGAGGAGAACGTACCGGAGACGGTCGATGTCCAAAAGACTATGGAATCGATGATCAATCTCGACGGCGCCTCGCTGATCTTCCCGACCTCGTTCGGCTATTTCGACCCCCACATGCTGGCCATGTGCGCGAAATTCCCCGACGTTCAGTTCCGCCACTGCGGCGGCATGTGGAACAAGGATAAGCATCCGATGAATGCCGGCTCCTACTTCGGCTATATCGGCATGGGTCAATATCTCAACGGCGTCGTCGCCGGCCACACCTCCAAGACCAAGAAGCTCGGCTTCGTCGCGGCCAAGCCCATTCCGCAGGTGCTGCTCAACATCAACTCCTTCCTGCTCGGCGCGCGCTCGGTTGATCCGACGATCACTTGCCAGGTCATCTTCACCGGCGAATGGTCGCTGGCGGTCAAGGAGGCGGAAGCCACCAACGCACTGGTCGACCAGGGCGCCGATGTCATCACCTGCCATGTCGACAGCCCGAAAGTGGTGGTCGAGACGGCAGCCGGCCGCGGCGCCTTCGTCTGCGGCTACCACGCCAACCAGAGCCCGCTGGCACCCGAGAAATACCTGACCGGCGCCGAATGGAACTGGGCCAAGGTCTACAAGATGTTCGTCGACGATCTCGTCGCCGGTAAGCCTTTGCCCAACTTCACGCGCGGCGGTCTGGCCGATGGCTTCGTCAAGATGAGCCCGCTCGGCCCCGCCGTCTCCGAGCCGGCGCGCAAACAGTTCGACGCCACGCTGGCCGAAATGATGAAGGGCGGCTTCGCCGTCATCAAGGGTCCGCTGAACAGCAACAAGGGCGCTGTCGTGGCCACCGAGGGCCAGGCTTTCCCCGAGAACGCGATCGAACTCGAAAGCATGGATTATCTGGTCGACGGGGTCGTCGGCTCGACCGCCTGACCGAAAGGGAGCGGGGCGATGGCGGAGATAGTGACGGAAGCCGGCATGCCGGTGACATTCGGCGCCAGGGGTCATCCGGCGGCGCTGGAATGGATGGCGCGGCGGGCGGAAGCATTCGTCATTCCGCTGGCGGCGCTGGTCGTCGGCATGGCCCTGTTCAGCCTGTTCATCCTGGCTGTCGGCAAGTCGCCGGTCCAGCTCTATGAAACGATGTGGCACGGCGGCTTCGGCTCGTGGTTCTCGGTGCAGAACTCGCTGTCACGCGCCGCACCCCTGTTGCTGGCGGCGCTCTGCGTGGCGCTGCCGGCGCGGCTCGGCCTCGTCGTTATCGGCGGCGAGGGCGCCATCGTGCTCGGCGGCGTCGCCGCCGCGGCAGCAGGCACGGCGCTCGACGGCGCCCCCTCCTTCATCGTCATTCTCGTCATGGGCGTGGCGGGCATGGCCGCCGGCGGCATCTGGATAGGTGCCGTCGGCGCGCTCCGCCATTACCGCGCCGTCAACGAGACCATCTCCAGCCTGCTGATGGCCTATATCGCCATCGCCCTGATGAACCAGCTGGTCGAAGGGCCGCTGCGCGACCCAGCCTCGCTCAACAAGCCCTCGACCCAGCCGCTGGCCGATATCTACCGCATCGGCGACATGCCGGGCATGGAGGTACATTGGGGCCTTGCCGTCGGCGTCGTCGCCTGCGTTCTGTCCTGGGTGCTGATCGAAAAGACCCGCTGGGGCTTTGCCGCCCGCATCGCCGGCGGCAATGTCAGGGCCGCCCAGGTGCAGGGCCTTGCCGTCGGCTCGCTGATCGTCGGCTTCACCGGGCTGGCCGGCGGCTTCTCCGGCCTTGCCGGCATGCTGGAGGTCGCGGCGGTGCAGGGCAGCGCCAACGCCTCGCTTGCCGCCGGCTATGGCTATACCGGCATCCTCGTCGCCTTCCTCGCCCGCCACAATCCGCTGGCCATCATCCCGGTCGCCTTCCTGCTCGGCGGCATCGACGCCTCCGGCGGGCTGATCCAGCGCCGCATGGACCTGCCCGACGCCACCGTGCTGGTGCTGCAGGGCATGCTGTTCATCGTCATCCTCTTCAGCGAGACCTTCTACGGCCGCCTCAAGGCCTTCAACCCCGATCTTTGGCAGAGGAGCAACTGATGGACGCCAGCGGGATCGGCCTCTGGGGCGTGCCGCTCGCCATCCTCGGCGGCGCGATCCGCGTCTCGACGCCCTTCATCTTCGTCTCGCTCGGCGAAGCCATCACCGAGCGTTCGGGCCGCATCAACCTCGGGTTGGAAGGCACGCTGGTGTTCGGCGCCATGGCCGCATATGCCGTGGCGGTTGTGACCGGCTCGCCCTGGCTCGGCCTCATCGCCGCCGCCTTCGCCGGCCTGTGCTTCGGCCTCTTCCACGGCTGGATCTGCAAATTCCCGAAGGTCAACGACATCGCCATCGGCATCGCCTTGATGCTGTTCGGCTCGGGCCTCGCCTTCTTCTTCGGCAAGCCGTTCATCCAGCCCTCGGCGCCCGACCTGCCGGCCATTCCGTTGGGCGCATGGTCGGACATTCCGCAGGTGCAGGCAGCCCTCGACGTCAACGTGCTATTCCTGATCGGCGCCGCACTTGCGGTGTTCCTATGGTGGGCCTTCCGCAACACCCGCGCCGGCCTCATCGTGCGCGTCGTCGGCGACAGTTCCGACGCCGCGCGCGCCATGGGCCTCAACCCCAACACCGTGCGCCTGATCGCCACCGGCGTCGGCGGCGCGCTCGCCGGCATCGGCGGCGCCTATCTGTCGCTCTATTATCCCGGCAGCTGGACCGAACGCATCTCGTCTGGCCAAGGGCTGATGGCGGTGGCGCTGGTCATCTTCGCGCGCTGGAACCCGCTTGGCTGCTTTGCCGCCGCCCTTCTGTTCGGCGGCGCCGGGGCACTCGGGCCGGCGCTGCAGTCGGTCGGCGTCACGCAAGGGTATTACCTCTTCTACGCCGCCCCTTACATCCTCACCCTGGTCATCATGATCGCCACGTCGTCGCCGACCCGTTCGCTCGCCGGCGCACCGAGCGAACTGTCGATCACCAAATGAGACCGGAGTTTTTGCCATGAACGCCAGAGCCGGTGTCACCCAGCGCTATATCGACGCCGATCCCTATCCATGGCCCTACAATGGCGAGCTTCGTCCCGACAACACGGCGCTGATCATCATCGACATGCAGACCGACTTCTGCGGGCCGGGCGGTTATGTCGATCATATGGGCTACGATCTGTCGCTGGTGCGCGCGCCGATCGAGCCGATCAAGTCGGTGCTGTCGGAGATGCGGGCCAAGGGCTACACCATCATTCACACCCGCGAGGGCCATCGGCCCGACCTCGCCGACCTGCCGGCCAACAAGCGCTGGCGCTCGCGTCGCATCAATGCCGGCATCGGCGATCCCGGCCCCTGCGGGCGCATCCTGGTGCGCGGCGAGCCCGGCTGGGACATCATCCCCGACCTCTATCCGGCCGAGGGCGAGCCGATCATCGACAAGCCGGGCAAGGGCTCCTTCTGCGCCACCGACCTGGAGCTGATCCTCAACCAGCGCGGTATCGAAAACATCGTGCTCACCGGCATCACCACCGATGTCTGCGTCCACACCACCATGCGCGAGGCCAACGACCGCGGCTTCGAATGCGTGATGCTGGAGGATTGCTGTGGCGCGACCGACTATGGGAACCATCTGGCCGCCATCAAGATGATCAAGATGCAAGGCGGCGTCTTCGGCGCGGTGTCGAACTCGGCGTCATTCGTCGCCCAACTGCCGTGAGGAACCGGGGATGATCAAAATCACCGGCAAGAAGGCCGTCGGCGTCGAAACCATCGGCATGACCATGCGGTTCGGCGCCTTCACGGCGCTCGACGATGTCTCGGTCAAGGTGCCGGCGGGATCATTCCACGCGCTGCTCGGCGAGAACGGCGCCGGCAAGTCGACGCTGGTCAAATGCATGATGGGTTTTTACCATCCGACCTCCGGCGACATGCTGGTCGACGGCCGCGAGGCGGCGATCGCCAGCCCCAAGGATGCCTCGGCGCTCGGCCTTGGCATGGTCTACCAGCATTTCACCCTCGTGCCGTCGCTGACCGGGGCGGAAAACCTGGTCATTTCGCGCGAAAAGGTGCCTGGCATCATTGACTGGCGCAAGGAGCGCGGCGAGCTTGCCGTGTTCATGGACCGGATGCCCTTCAAGCTTCCGCTCGACGTCAAGGTGGCCGAGCTTGCCGCCGGCGAGAAGCAGAAGCTGGAGATCGTCAAGCAGCTCTATCTCGGCCGCTCCTTCCTGGTGTTGGACGAGCCGACTTCGGTGCTCACCCCCGGTGAGGCGCAGGAGGTGCTCGGCCTCGTGCGCGCCATGACCAGGGCGGGCGACCTCACCGTGCTGATGATCTCGCACAAGTTCCACGAAGTGACGGCGTTCGCCGACGACGTCAGCGTGCTGCGCAAGGGCAGGCTGACCGGCACCGGCCGCGTAGCCGACCTCAACCACAGGCAGATGGCGGCGATGATGATCGGCGACCAGCCGATCGCGACGCTCGACAGCCGCGCCGAGCCGAAGCCGGACGCCGAGATCGTACTCAAGATCAAGGCGCTGAAGGCGCCGGACCGCACCGGGCTGAAGTCGATCCGGATCGAGGATCTCGGCGTGCGGTCCGGCGAGATCGTCGGCATCGCCGGCATTTCCGGCAACGGCCAGAAGGAATTCCTCGAAGTGCTGGCCGGGCAGCGCCCGCGCGATGCCGGCGAAGTGATGGTGCGCGGCACCGCCTATGCGGCGACGCGTGCCGAGGCGCGTGCGCTCAATGTCCGCCTCATCCCGGAGGAGCCGCTGAAGAACGCCTGCGCGCCGAAGATGACCGTGGCCGAAAACATCTCCTTCCGCACCTTCGACATCGACGGCAACGGCAAGCCGGTGAGCTGGATCAGCGCCGGTGCCATCAGGGCCTTCAGCGCCCGCCTGGTCGAGCAGTTCAAGGTCAAGACCGCCTCGCTGTCCTCGCCGATCGCCTCGCTGTCGGGCGGCAACGTGCAGCGCGCCGTGCTCGCCCGCGAACTCACCGGCGAGGTCGACCTTCTGATCGTCTCCAACCCGTGCTTCGGCCTCGACTTCTCGGCAGTGGCCGAAATCCGCGCCCGCATCATGAAGGCGCGCAATGCCGGCGCCGCGGTGCTTTTGATGTCGGAAGATCTCGACGAACTGCTCGAACTCTCCGACCGCATCCTGGTCATGTCGGACGGCGCGGTGGTCTACGAGACGCCGATCGCGCAGGCGAGCGTGCAGACGATCGGCGAGCATATGGCGGGGCATCACTGATGGCCGAAATCGATGCGCAGCCGTTTGCCTTTGCCTTTAAGCCGGAGTCCCTGGCGCTGGTCGTCATCGACATGCAGCGCGACTTCGCCGAACCCGGCGGCTTCGGCGCCAGCCTCGGCAACGATGTCAGCCGGGTCGTGGCAATCGTGCCGACGGTGAAGCGGCTGATCGAGGGATTTCGCGCCGCCGGCCTGCCGGTGATCCACACGATGGAGTGCCATCGTCCGGACCTTTCGGATCTGCCGCCAGCCAAGCGCAATCGCGGCAATCCCTCGATCCGCATCGGCGATGTCGGCCCGATGGGCCGCGTGCTGATCGTCGGCGAGCCGGGTACGGCGATCCTCGACGAGCTGGCGCCGCTGCCCGGTGAGATCGTCATCGAGAAGCCCGGCAAGGGGGCATTCTACGCCACCTCCTTCAACGAGGACCTCAAGAGGCTCGGCGCCGGGCAGCTGGTCTTTGCCGGCGTCACCACCGAGGTCTGCGTGCAGACGACGATGCGCGAGGCCAACGACCGTGGCTATGAGTGCCTGCTCGCCGAGGACGCGACGGAAAGCTATTTCCCCGAGTTCAAGGCAGCGGCGATCGCCATGATCAGGGCGCAGGGCGCCATCGTCGGCTGGACAGCGACCACCGACCAGGTACTCAAGGGAATTGCCAATGCCTAATCTTGCCTTTGCCGGCCTGCTCGACGGCGGCTGGCGCGATCTGGCGTTCGAGCCTTTCCGTGACGGCATCAGTGTGCACTGGCTGCTGAAGGGCGGGCCGGCGGAGCCGTCGGTCGCCATCCTCAGCTACCGGCCCGGTGCCGGCGTGCCGCGCCACCGCCATGTCGGGCTGGAGACCATCGTCGTGCTGGAGGGAACGCAGAGTGACGAGAATGGCGACTATCCCACCGGCAGCGTCGTGCTGAATCCGGTCGGCACCGAGCATTCGGTGTGGACGAAAGACGGCTGCGTCGTGCTGATCCAGTGGGACCTTCCGGCGATCATTCTGGGAGAGTCCACATGAGCGAGGTCCGCTTCGACATAGGCAGTCTACATGCTGCCTATGCAGCCGGCGTCAGTGTTGCCGCCATGATCGATGCCGTTCACGCCCGCATCGCGGCGGCCGACGATCCCGGCATCTTCATTCATCTGCCCGGCCAGGCGGACATGCTGGCGCAGGCGCAAAAGCTCGGACCGTTCGATCCGGTGGCCAAGCCGCTGTGGGGCGTGCCGTTCGCGGTCAAGGACAACATCGATGTCGCCGGCATGCCGACAACCGCCGCCTGCGCCGAATATGCCTATATGCCAGAGGCGGACGCTACCGTGGTGGCCCGGCTGAAGGCAGCCGGCGCATTGGTGGTGGGCAAGACCAATCTCGACCAGTTCGCCACCGGCCTTGTCGGCGTGCGCACGCCGTATCCGATCCCGAGGAACGCGGTCGATGCCAGCCTGGTGCCGGGCGGATCCTCGTCGGGGTCCGCGGTGGCAACGGCGCGCGGCATCGTCTCCTTCGCGCTGGGCACCGACACCGCCGGGTCCGGCCGCATTCCAGCCGGCCTCAACAACATCGTCGGGCTGAAGCCGACGGTCGGCGCGCTGTCGGCCGCCGGCGTCGTGCCGGCCTGCCGCACGCTCGACTGCGTCTCGGTGTTCGCATTGACCGTCGACGACGCCTATCGGGTGTTCTTGGCGGCGGCGGGGCGCGACGCGGCCGATCCATATTCTCGCGACATCGCCGTCCAGCCGCTCGCCGTACGCCCGCCGGTGCTGAGCGTCGGCATCCCGGCTAAGGCCGACCTGAAGTTCTTTGGCGATGCGGCGATGCAAGCCGGCTTCGAGGCCTCGCTTGCCACGCTGTCGCGGCTCGGCTGCCGGCTGGTGGAAATCCCCTTCGGCGATTTCTACGCCACCGCCAACCTTCTCTATGAGGGCGCCTGGGTGGCCGAGCGCTATGCGGCGATCCGCGATTTCATGGAGGCCAACGAAGCGGCCCTGCATCCGGTGACACGCAAGATCATCGGCGGCGCGCGCAACCTTTCGGCGGCGGACGCTTTCCGCGGCCTCTATGCGTTGCAGGCCTACAGGGCGAAGCTCGCTCCCGTCATCGCCTCGGTCGACCTGTTCTGCGTGCCGACCGCGCCGACGCACTACACCACCGCCGCCGTGCTCGCCGATCCGATCGACACCAACAGCCGCCTCGGCACCTACACCAATTTCGTCAACCTGCTCGACATGTGTGGCATCGCCGTGCCGACAGGCAAGCGCGACGACGGCCTGCCGATGAGCGTCACCTTGCTGGCGCCGGCCGGCCGCGATGCGCTGACAGCGGCGCTCGCCCGCGACCTGCATGCGGCGAGCGGCCTTTCGCTCGGCGCAACCGGCTGGCAGCAGCCGGGTTTTCTGCCTTCAGCTTCATCAGCCGATGATGGCATGATCGATCTCGTGGTTGTTGGCGCGCATCTTTCGGGAATGCCGCTCAACGGCCAACTGAGCCAGCTCGGCGCACGGTTCTCGCGCTCGGCAAAGACATCCGCCGCCTACAGGCTCTATGCGCTGGCTGGCCAGTCCGTGCCCAAGCCGGGGCTGCTCCGTGTCGCAGAGGGCGGCGCTGCCGTCGAGGTCGAAGTCTGGCGGCTGTCGGCCGATGCCTTCGGCCGCTTCGTCGCGGCCATCCCGCCACCGCTCGGCATCGGAACCATCGAGCTCGATGACGGCAGTTCGGCCAAGGGCTTCCTGGTCGAAACCGCTGGCCTCAGCGGTGCGTCCGACATCTCGTCCTTCGGCGGCTGGCGCCGCTTCGCCGGCCCCAGCAAGAACTCGGCCCCGGCAAGAACATAGCAGACCAAAGCCATCAGCACCGAAAGGCCCACTGCCCCGTCGCTCACACCCCAATTGTTAGACGAGACGGATAGCGCCGCTCTTTAGACTGAAGAGAGCTGTCAATCGCGTTTCCGCCAGCGCTCAGAGCCCTCGGCCTCGGAATTTTGCGTCGGGTGGCTCGGCAATACGCGCGGTTTGACGCTCGTCACGCCATCGTTTTCGCGACCATGGTCGCTACGCACATATTGCCCTTGGGCGTCGTTCTCGACTTTTTTGCGCCGGGTCTCTTTCGCTTTCGACATTGGCGCATCCTCCTGCCAGTCTGTCGTTTGGTCGAAAAAATACAAAGCCGGGGACTCAACCCCCGCCCTGTTTAAGAAGCCGGGCCTCGCGCAGGATCGATGCCCTGTCCGTCCCGACCAATGAAACGATCTCACGGATTTGGCTCTCCGTCACTCCGCACTCGCGCGCCAGCGCCCGCACGGCTTGCGGGGTTATGACCGGGCGTCTGGTTTCTTCGTCAGCCACTGCTCATTCCTTTCAGTTCGAAAGGGAACGCTCCAGTTCATCCGGCACGGGTGGGCTGCCGGATGAACCTCTCCTACAACTTGACCCTCGCTGTTACCTTCCGCAACCTAGTGCAGCTCTCCACCCCTGCCCTCGAACAAGGGTTTGGTCGTGGATCGTCGCGGCATTGGGATTGGGGGGAGCTGCTTTGCGCGCCATGCGGTCCTCCTTTGGGCTTGCTTGCGACGGGTTGCTGAGCAACCCGCGGTAAGCCGACAGGTTCCATCGAACCGGGATTCCAGGCCAATTTCTTCGACGGGAGCCGCTTGTTTCGCGCTGCCGCAGTCCTTCGCCGAGTTTCTTGGGGTGTTTGCAAATGGGACGCCGCAACGCACGACGTCCGAGTGCTGGAGGTTGTCTTGGGACCGACTGTTACGCGGTTAACGGAACTCCTTTTCGGCGACGCCCTTGTCAGGACATCCCGTCGCGATAGTTCCTAGAAAAAGGGGATGCTGCGACCAACAGGAGCCAAACCATGAGACACCAGACCCTCCACGAACTGCAGACAATCGCAGATGTTAAACCCACGGCGCAAAGCGCCGTCATGACCAAAACACAGAGGATCAAACGTTGGGCGGAGCTTCTCGAGCGGAACCCCTCGCGATCCCTTGGAGCGCTTGTTGGCACTGAACATCTTCATCCCAAAGTCCGTGAGGAAGCACGCACGGCTGGATCGGCTATTACCGTTGCATTCGAGGATTCGCTGCTGCGTGCATCGGGTCTCCAGGATGATAGCTATGGGGAGGCAAAACGCTTTTTCCAGCTGGGCGACTGGCAACTGCACGAAATCGTCTGCAGCTGTCACGTCGGGACCACGATGCAAGCGAGTTGGGCCGCCGTCAGGGTGCGCAGGACCATTCGCGGAAGCAGGTTCACGGCTTGGCTGAGAACTGTTCTGCTGCACTGAACCGGATGCGCGGCGTTTTCACGGACGTTCGGCGACCTGCCAAGGGAAGGATAGTTCCCTGCACGTTGTGACCCCGGATGTCCTGCACGGCCCCGAGCGACGAAACGGAACGCGGCAGAACCACCCGTTGGTTGATAATGAACCTGGGTGGCTCAAAGCTACCGGATTGTTTGAATTAGCGCCTTGTTGAAGATCCCGATTTGGCGCGGCGCGCCTTGTTGGGAATCAGTCTCCACCCCGGCGCTTCGAAAAATCCGAGCAAGCAATATGCGGTAAGTCCGTCAGCCGATCCGTCAAGTCCAATCTCCTGCGTACCGATTGTCGCTGATTGTCTATAAATTGATTTATATTTGTTATCAAATGGTTATGGCATACATCGGCCTAAATTCGGCGTCGTTTGAGTAGGCCTGAATCATTCCCACTCGATTGTTCCCGGCGGCTTCGAGGTGACGTCGTAGACGACGCGGTTGATGCCGCGGACTTCGTTGATGATGCGGGTGGCGGCGGCGCCGAGGAAGGCCATGTCATAGTGGTAGAAATCCGCCGTCATGCCATCGACCGAGGTGACGGCGCGCAGGGCGCAGACGAATTCGTAGGTGCGGCCATCGCCCATCACGCCGACGGTCTGCACCGGCAACAGAACGGCGAAGGCCTGCCAGATGGCGTCGTAGAGGCCGGCCTTGCGGATCTCGTCGAGATAGATGGCGTCGGCCTCGCGCAGGATCTCCAGCTTTTCGCGGGTGATGCCACCGGGGCAGCGGATGGCGAGACCCGGACCTGGGAATGGATGGCGGCCGATAAAGCTCTCGGGCAGGCCGAGCTCCTTGCCGAGCGCCCTCACCTCGTCCTTGAACAGTTCGCGCAGCGGCTCGACCAGCTGCATGTTCATGCGCGCGGGCAGGCCGCCGACATTGTGGTGCGATTTGATCGTCACCGACGGGCCGCCGGTGAAGGAGACGCTTTCGATGACGTCGGGATAGAGCGTGCCTTGCGCCAGGAATTCGGCGCCGCCGAGTTTCTTGGCCTCCTCCTCGAACACCTCGATGAACAGCCGGCCGATTGTCTTGCGCTTTTTCTCCGGGTCCGACTCGCCCTCCAAGGCGTCGATGAAACGGTCCGATGCGTTCACCAGAATGAGCGGCAAATTGTAGTGCTCGCGGAACATCGCCACCACGCCCGCGGCCTCGTCCTTGCGCATCAGGCCGTGGTCGACAAGAATGCAAGTCAGTTGGTCGCCGACCGCCTCGTGGATCAACAGCGCGGCGACCGAGGAGTCGACGCCGCCCGACAGCGCGCAGATGACCTTGCCCTTGCCGACCTGCTTGCGAATGGCCTCGACCGCGTGCTCGCGGTAGGCGCGCATGGTCCAGTCGCCCTCGATGCCGGCGATGTTGTGGACGAAGTTGCGCAGCAGCCGGGCGCCATCGGGCGTGTGCACCACCTCGGGATGGAACATGATGCCGTACATCTTGCGCTCGATATTGCCGAAGATGGCGAAGGGCGAGCCTTCCGACTTGCCGAACACTTCGAACCCCTGGGGCAAGGAGATGACGCGGTCGCCGTGGCTCATCCACACCTGGTGGCGCTGGCCGGGCGCCCACAGGCCCTCGAACAGCGGGCTGTCCTTTTCGATCTCGACGAAGGCGCGGCCGAATTCGCGATGGTCGGAGCTTTCGGCGACGCCGCCCATCTGCACGCACATGGCCATCTGGCCATAGCAGATGCCGAGCACCGGCACGCCGGCGTCGAAGACGATCCGCGGCGCGCGCGGACTGCCGATATCGCCGGTCGAAGCCGGGCCGCCCGACAGGATGACAGCCTTCGGATTGATGCGCTTGAACGCCGCTTCGGCCGACTGGAACGGCACAATCTCGGAAAACACTCCGGCCTCGCGGACGCGGCGGGCGATGAGCTGGGTAAACTGGCTGCCGAAATCGACAATCAGGACGGTGTCGGGATGATTGGCTGTTTTCATGGCGAGCGTTTAGAGAAAGAAATGAGTCGGCGCAATGGGTTGCGAGGCCTAGCTGTCACTTCGATTCCACGACTTCACCTTCAGCGCCAGCGTCTTCATCCATTGCAGCAGCCTCTCCGGCCGCAAGCTTGGCGGCTTGATCCGATTTGCGGTCAGGCGCCGAGCAGACCGTGGCGGATTGCCTGTTCCAGCAGCCCGACCGCCCCGGCCAGCTTTTCGTCGATGACGTGCAGATATTCGGTCCAGTCGTTGACGTGCCGCAGATCAGCCGCGCCGTCGGAGATGCCGCGCAGTCCGATCAGCGGCACATCGAACAACTGGCAGGCGCGCAGGCAAGCGAAGGTCTCCATGTCGACCATGTCGGCAGCGATCGCATCATAAGCCGCGCCGGTGACGATCGCGCCGCCGGTCGACAGCGTCGCCTCCCTGATTTCAGGAATTTTGAACGGCAGTGGCACCGTCACCGGCAGATCGAGAAACGGCGTCGCCCCTTTCTCGAAACCGAGCGGCGAGGCGTCGATGTCGCGATAGCTGACCGACACCGCCTGGTAGATTTCGGTCTGCTCCAGTGTCCGGCTGCCGGCCGAGCCGAGCGACACGACGAGGTCCGGCAGCGCCTTCCGCGACTTCAGCCAGGAGAGTTCGGCGCCCAGCCTGACGCCGGCTTCGACCGGTCCCACCCCCGTCATCAGCGGCGTGAACAATTGCTTGAGGTGCGGGCCGTATTCGGCCTGTGCCGCCATGACGAAGAGGACGTCCTTGCCGCCTAGTCGCGCAACGTTGCCCATCGGATCACCCTTCGATGCCGTCTCGCCCGACCACCGTCATCATCGTTCCGGTCATGGTGGCGATCAGCTTGGCTTCGCCGTCGGCGGCGAAGGCATAGGCCTGGCCGTCGGCAACGATGATGGTGCGGCCGGGTTTGGTCACGGAGCCGCGGAACAGGAAGCGCTCGCCTCGGCCCGGCGCCAGCAGATTGACCTTGAACTCGATGGTCAGCACACCTGAGTTTTCCGGCATCAGCGAAAACGCCGCATAGCCGCAAGCCGAGTCCAGCGCGGTCGAAATGACGCCGGCATGGAGAAAACCGTGCTGCTGGGTGAGCGCCGCCGAATAAGGCATCTCGATCTCGATGATACCGGGTGTCACCAGCGTCAGTTCGGCGCCGATCGTGGCCATCGCTTTCTGACGCGCGAAAGATGTCCTGACGCGGTCGTCATAGTCCGGGGCGGGTACGATCTTTGCTGCCATGGCCGCTGCTTTCCTTTATGCGGATAAGCTTATTGCAGAGGCATGGGCGGCAGGCAAACGCTTTTGCTGCACTGCAGCAATCGGTCTCGTCTGCCGGCAAGGGTTACGCATCCGCCAGGGATTGGCGGTATCCAATGAGGTTCAGGCCGACCTGCGCAACGCACAGAAGTAAAACCCGTCGGTGCCGCTCAGCGCCGGCGACAGCGAGATGTCGCCTTTGGCACCGATGCGTGCGGCTGCCGCATGACTGGGAAAACGGCCGTCCCAGAGCGCGCGATGATCGACCGGGACAAAACCGCTGTTGCGGTCGCGGAAGGCCGCGACCTGCTCGCCATTCTCCTCATCGAAGACCGAGCAGGTGATGTAGACCAGCAGGCCGCCTGACTTGACATAGGCTTTGGCCGCATCGAGGATCGCCGATTGCTCACCCTTGCGGGCGTCGAGCTGTCTTTGCGTCAGCCGCCACTTGGCATCTGGACGGCGCCGCCAGGTGCCGCTGCCGGTGCAGGGCGCATCGACCAGCACGATATCCATGTGGTTGCCGAGCGGGGCGAGTTCGGTCGGCTTGGTGACGATCTGGATATTGCGGTTTTCCGAACGACGGATGCGGTCGAAGATCGGCGCCAGCCGCGCCTTTTCGGCGTCGTGGGCGAAGATCTGGCCCGTATTGCCCATCGAAGCCGACAGCGCCAGCGTCTTGCCGCCGGCGCCGGCGCAGAAATCCAGCACCTGCATGCCGGCTTCGGCCCCGGCAAGGGCGGCCGCCACCTGCGAGCCTTCGTCCTGGACCTCGAACCAGCCTTTCTGGAAGGCCGGCTCGGCCTGGACGTTCGGGTGCCTGCCGTCGCCGTCGATCGGCGGGATGCGGATACCGTGCGGGGCGATGGCGGCGGGTTTCGCGCCGGTTCCCGACAGTTCGGCCAGCACCTTGTCGCGATTGGCCTGCAACGTATTGACCCTGAGATCGAGCGGCGGGCGTGTCGCCAGCGCCGCTCCCTCGTCGACCCAAGTGGGGCCAAAGGCTCGTTCGAAAAGCGGCGCGCACCAGTCGGGAACATCCGCCCGTACCGCGTCCGGCGCATCGGCAAGCCGGCGTTCGGCGATTGCCTGAAGCTCGGCGGCGGTCAGCAGCGGCGGTGCGAACTTGTCGCCATCGAGCGCGTCGTTGAGCGATTGCGCGGTCTGGCCCCATTCGAGCAGCAGGGCGCCGAAGCCGATGGCGCGCGGCGTGTCCTCGCCCAGCAGCCAGCCGGCGGAACGCTTGTGGCGCAAGGCATCATAGACGATGTTGCCGATTGCCGCGCGGTCACCGCCGCCGGCGAAGCGATGCGACAGGCCCCAATCCTTCAGCGCGTCCGCCACCGGCCGGTGGCGTCGGCCGATGTCTTCCAGCACTTCGATGGCCGCAGCCAGCCGTCCGCCCAGTCGCATTCGTCATTCCATCAAATCGAGCACGTGATCTTGGCCTGCTCTTAGAGCCTTTCGCGCCTGGATTGAACCCCGCTTCCGCCTGGCGACGACGAGGCAATCCAAACCGAGACCAGCGAGCCAACCAGTATATGCCCTAAGCCGGCGGCAGCAGATCGATCAATAGATGAACGGTCTCTAATATTCGTGACCGGCGACCTCAAGCATGGCATGTGACGCAACCGCTCTGCTTCCCAAGTTTTTCAGTTGAGAATACTCTTGGCGCCATGATTCGCGGCGCGGAAAAGGCGGACCGGCGGATCGCTACGAGGAGAGGGCAATGAAAACTTATCTGGCGGAAGTTCTAGGCACATTTCTATTGGTGTTCATCGGTACGGCTTCTGTGGTGACGGGCGGCTTCGGCGGTGCGCTGCCGCTTGGCCAGGAAGGCATCGGTCTGGCGTTCGGCATCGGCCTCATTGCGGCGGCCTATGCGATCGGCCCGATTTCGGGTGCGCATCTCAATCCGGCGGTGACGCTCGGCGTCTTCCTTGCCGGCCGGCTGCCGGCCAAGGACGTCATCCCCTACTGGATCGCGCAGGTCATCGGCGCCATCCTCGCCTCGCTGGCGTTGTGGATCATCGTCTCCGGCCAGACCGGCGGACACACTGGCGGCTTCGGCGCCAATGGCTGGGACGTGGCGAAATGGGGCGTCAGCTCGGCGTTCCTGTGGGAAGTGATCGGCACCTTCACCTTCGTCACGGTGATCCTGGGCGTCACGGCTGAAAAGCACTCGACGGCGTTCGCCGGCCTGGTCATCGGCCTGACGCTGGCAGGATTGCATTTCGCCATCATCCCGGTGACCGGCACCTCGCTCAACCCGGCCCGCTCGATCGGCCCGGCGCTGTTTTCGGGAATTGCCGCGATCGGCCAGCTCTGGCTCTTCATCGTCGCACCGTTGATCGGCGGCGCCATCGCCGGCGTCGTCGCCAAGGCGCGCATCTTCGAGAAGGACTGAGCTTCGAAAGGCTGAACGAGAAAAAGGCGCGGGCCCGGGTCCGCGCCTTTTTCCTTGGTGGATGCTCTTGCCGTCGAAGGCACAGTGGGGCCGGTGGTCGTTAGGACCCGAAACGGACCTCCGGATGCTCTATGAAACAGCCGCATCGTCTGCAATGGCTCCGGTCGCGTTCTGGTGAGGACGCAGCAGAAAATAGAATGCGGCGATGTGCGTGATCATCAGCAGCGGCACGTAGATGATCGGGATCGCGTAGGCGGCGCCCAGTTGTTCCGCGTGCGCGGGGAGGCCGACCTGGATGGCGTGGTAATAATCGACGACGAGCTCGGCCATTCCGACAAGGTTGAAGGCGACGACGAGCGGCCAGAAGAGCGGTGGTATCCTCACCGTGAGCAGCGCCAGCATCGCCAGCACCCCTGTCGCGAAGTCGCCATAGGCGGCGAACACGGCGAAGCCGGCCGGCAGATCGCGGCTAACGACGCCCGGCAGGATGAAGACGAGGCCGAAGAAGCGGAAGCTATGCAGGGTGGCGATCGCACGTTGCGCGGCGACCCGGTCCATTGAGCTCAGCCACGGCAGACCATATGCGCCGAAGCAAAGCAGCCACGCGACGTAGCCTAGAACGAGATGGGTCTGGAACAGCATTTCCGTGGACATTTGGCCTCCTGTCAGCGGCTGGTTCACGCAGCCTCCCAGCCAGTCGGTTACCTCTAAGCCAGCTTTCATAGTTCGACTAGCCGGTGTAATCACCACAACCTATGAAGCAGAACTACACAGTTCGACACGGTGCGCTGGAAGGCGTCGAGGCCTTCCTGGCCGTCGCCAGGCGGCGCAATTTCCGCCGTGCCGCCGCGGACCTCGGCGTGACGCCTTCCGCCGTGAGCCAAGCGGTGCGCACGCTGGAAGCCCGCACGGGTGCGGCGCTGTTCGTGCGCACGACGCGGAGCGTCGGTTTGACCGAGGCCGGTCAGCGGTTCCTCGACCGTGCGGGCCCTGCCTTCGAGGAACTCGTCGCGGCAGGCGAAGCCGCGCGTGACCTCGGCCAACGGCCGACCGGGTTGCTGCGCCTGTCCGTACCCCGCGCCGTCGTGCCGTTGATCGTGGAGCCGATGATTGCGTCGTTCTGCCGAACCTATCCCGAGATCGAACTGGAGATCGCCGCAAGCGACGAAATGGTCGATCTCGCAACCGGCGGGTTCGATGCCGGCATCCGCCTCGGCCAGTTCATCGCGCCCGATATGGTCGCCGTGCGGCTGACGCCGTCGTTCCCGTTCGTGGTTGTCGGCAGTCCGGACTATCTTGAGCGCCACGGCAGCCCCGAGCGTGTGGACGACTTGCGCCACCACGCCTGCCTGCGATTGCGCCGCTCGAACGGCGCCATCGCGCCCTGGTCCTTCGTCGACGGCAACGAGGCAATCGAGGCGATGGTCTCCGGCCCGCTGATCGCGCACGACTATCCGACATTGCTCGGTGCGGCGATACAAGGCATCGGGCTGGCGCAGACGCCGCGACCCGTCGCCATAGGCTCCATAGAACAGGGAAAACTCAGATCGGTGCTGGACGGCGTCGCCGCCACGACGCCGGGCGTCTTCCTCTATCATCCCGGCAAACGCCAGATCCTGCCGAAGCTGCGCGCCTTCATCGATCACCTCAAATCGGGCGCGTGAGCGTCTCGGTGACCGGCGGCACTCGCGTCGCGACGAGACGATGGGCCAGACCGTTGCGGCAATCGCGACATTTGCCTATCATTGCGTGGGTTCAGGCGCATGCTGAAGCGACAATCGCTGCTCCGGAGGTCTCTGGCTGCATGAGCCGAAATTCCGTCATCTCCCCCTGGGTTGGAACATGCAATCTTCCGTCTGCGACGTCCTGGTTTGTACGGTCGCCACCGCGACGAGGTGATGCGCTTACTTCGGTTCTCCAGTGCTGCCATGCACGAGTAAATTCACATCCAATTATAGAGTTGCCACATGATACCAATCTACATTGGGTATGATCCACGCGAAGCCCGAGTCCTGGACGTAGCGCGATGGAGCGCCTACCGGCGGACAAGTAAGCCATTGCAGATACGGCCACTCGTGCTCAAAGACCTTGAAGCCAAAGGAATCATGAAGCGACCGATGGAGATACGTGATGGTAGGCTCTGGTGCCCGATTTCCGAGGCACCGATGGCGACCGAGTTTGCCATATCGCGCTTTGCAGTTCCGTTTGTGCGGCAAGGCGGCTGGGCCATGTTCTGCGATTGTGACGTCCTGTTTCTAAAGGATCCGGTCAAGCTGCTCGACCTGGTCGATCCTTCCTACGCGATCATGGCGGTTAAGCACCAGCAACGAGAATCCGAAGCGGTCAAGATGGACGGACAAACGCAGACGTTCTATCGCCGCAAAAACTGGTCATCGGTCGTTTTGTGGAATCTAGATCATCCCGCCAACAAACGGCTGACCAACGAAATGCTTAACACGTGGCCCGGGCGTGACCTCCACGCCTTCAAATGGCTTGAGGACCATGAGATCGGGGAATTGCCTCTCGCATGGAACTACCTCGTTGGGGCTTCGGCTTCCGAACTCGACCCCGCCGATGTCTCGCTGGCGCACTACACGCTCGGCGGCCCTTGGTTTGCGGGCTGGTCCGGCGCCACGCAATGGGACGAATTGTGGAGCCGAGAAGAGAGCATTCTGCGTGCGTTTGAGGAAGATGCGGTTCAGATTCCCAAATGAAAACTCCGCTTTCGGATCTCTTGCCAACCTTCTCAAAGCCAATTCTTCGCTTGCCCGGCGTCACGGGTCCCGCCTTGGTGATGGGGTCGGCGCCGAATTTTCGCCTCCCGGAGCGACATGATGCCGACTGGGCACTTGTGACTGTCAATGCTTCCCAGCTTTTGGCGGAAACCTTCAGCCTCCCCGCTCCTGATATCGCCCTGATCCGCCGCGGCATTTTAGTCGGCGAGGGCGAGCAGGATTATTACAAGCGTGATTTGTTAAAAGGCCGGGGGGCAAAGCATCTGATCATCCCGGTTTGGCCGGACGTCGAGGACAAGCTGAAAGCTGGTTGTCGCACCTTCAACTATCGTTATGACACCTTGCAGGCGCTTACCAAATGGCAGCTTGCCAACATCGTCTGGCGGCTCAGCGGCAAATATCATGTGTCCCGCGGTTGGCACCGGAAAATCTCCACCGGAGCCTTCGCGATCATGCTGGCGCGGTTCGCCGGTTTCGCTCCTGTTGTCGTCAGCGGGTTTTCCCTGTCCCAAGCCGGGCATGGGTACGACAGCCGAAATGCCTTTCGATATCATGCCGACGAAGATGCGGCTTTGCTTCGACGGGTGGTGAGAAGAGGTGAGCCGATCTACGCCGAGGATAGAGACTTCGCCGCAGAAAGTGGATTGCCCTTGTGGCAGGGACAAATGCGATGATGGGCCGGGCGACGACAGTGGCCAAGGACTTGAGGCCACGTCCTTGAGCTGCATTTACCTTTGCTTGTTATCGGAAAGGCACCGTTCACAGTGAAAGACAGTGGGATATCTTAGGAGGCTCGCAATATGGCGGACCGTCCCGAATTTTAAACGAGGGTGACCTTGCTTCGGTGTTGAGAGATATCCCTTAGCCGAAACCGTGAGCCCGCGCGCTGGTGCCACCAATGACCAACCTTACCCGCCTTTCGTGAGTTCGACGTGCTGAATATCTCGACGGCTGATCGGCTGCAAATCAAGTCCATTCTCGTTATCCAGACGAAATACATCGGGGATGTCATTCTGACCTCGGCGCTCGTGCGAAATCTGCGCGTTGCCTACCCGAATGCTTTGCGCTCCTGGCCTGCGAGACTTCGTGGTCAGCCAGAATATCGCAGACGTAGCCATCGGATTCGACCGTCGAGGCGCCGGTAGGCGGTCATCCGCTGCCCGTCTTCGAATGAATGACTATAGTGGGCCGGAGGTCGCCCGTCCGCGACCACGATGCAAGATTAAGCTTTCATGGTACAAATATTAGAAATACGTAAGTAAAAAATAATACAAGATGGACCATGCCGGTCAGGAATGTCGTTCTTTCATTGCTAAAGCTTACGCTACATATGAAAAGCGCCAAAATCAAAAGCACTGTGTCGGTCGCCGGGAGCCCCAGGGTCAAACCCCTTCCCGTCAGCAGGCTGGCGGCTGCGACCGCAGGTATTGTCAAACCAATTGTAGCGCAAGCCGAACCCATCGCGACATTCAAGCCGCGCTGCAGCTCATTGTTGAGTGAAGCACGAACCGCCGAAATGGCCTCTGGCATCAAAACCAACCCCGCGATCAATGCTCCCACAATAGCGTCAGCTTGGGTCACCTGGTAGGTAACGAGCGCATCTTCAACGCTTGCGGCGACTTGCTCGGCGAGCATGACAATTCCGATCAGCCCGATTAACAGGAGCAGAGCGCTGGCAGAGATGCTTTCGTGCGGGGCGGTTCGCATTGAAACATCGTGTGCTTGTCCTTCGATGAAGTCGTCGCGATGCCGGACAGTCTGCGCGAACACGAAACCTGCATAGAGCAGCACTGAAAGTACGCTCACGAAACCAAGTTGAGCTGCTGAAAATGTGCCAGGCTCCGTAGTTCGTGTGTAGGTCGGCAGAATAAGCGTCATGACGGTCAGCGCGGCCAGAACCGCAAGATATGCGCTGGTCCCTTGTCGAACGATTGCCTGCTTGCGATGGCGCCAGCCGCCAAGCGTGAGACACGTGCCGACAACGCCGGTAGATGTAATCATCACCGTCGAGAAGACGGACTCACGTGCAAGCGTAGGGTTGTTCTCTCCATGCAGCATCATGGAAACGATGATCGACACTTCGATTGCCGTCACGGCAAAAGTCAGCACCAACGTACCGTAAGGCTCCCCTACTCGCCGAGCTACCGCTTCGGCATGGTCGAGCACCACGAAAATGGTGATAAACATGATCGCACTCGAAAGCGCTCCGACAAGGATCTTGACGCTCGGCGAACCTTCATCCACCGACAGCCCGCTGGCTCTGACTGCGATAGCCATCGCCAAGGCGACCAACGGCATCGCATAAGAAGTCACCGATCGCGCGAAACCACTCATGCAAGCCCTGTGTGTTTCTGCGAACCTTGCGGAAAGCCTATACTCACGCCGTCCTCTGCGTCACCAACCCAAGTTCCTCGATCATCGCATTGCGCATCAAAAACTTCTGCGGCTTGCCGGTCACCGTCATCGGCAATTCGGTTCGGAAGCGGATATGGCGCGGGATCTTGTAGTGGGCGATTTGGCCGGCGCAGAAGTTTTTGATTTCCTGCTCGGTGACGATCTGGCCGGGCTTGAGCACGATCCAGGCGCACAGTTCCTCGCCGTATTTGGCGTCGGGAATGCCGAAGACCTGCACCTCCTTGACCTTGGGATGGCGGTAGAGGAATTCCTCGACTTCGCGCGGGTAGACGTTCTCGCCACCGCGGATGACCATGTCCTTGACCCGGCCGACGATGTTGCAATAGCCCTCGGCGTCGATGGTGGCGAGGTCGCCGGTGTGCATCCAGCCGTCGGCGTCGATCGCCTCGCGGGTCTTCTCCTCGTCATCCCAGTAACCCTTCATCACCGAATAGCCGCGCGTGCAAAGCTCGCCCGGCGCGCCGACGGCGACGGTGACGCCATCGGCATCGACCGCCTTGACCTCGACATGCGGGTGGATGCGCCCGACCGTCGAGACGCGCTTTTCCAGCGGGTCGTCGACGCCGCTCTGGAACGAGACCGGACTGGTCTCGGTCATGCCATAGGCGATTGTCACCTGTTCCATATGCATCAGCGACACCACCTTCTTCATCACCTCGATCGGGCATGGCGAGCCGGCCATGATGCCGGTGCGCAGGCTGGAGAGATCGAAGGATGAAAAGTCCGGGTGATCTAGCAGCGCGACGAACATTGTCGGCACACCATAGAGCCCGGTGCAGCGTTCCTGAGCCACCGCCTTCAGCGTGGCGCCCGGGTCGAACCCCTCGCCCGGGAAAACCATGGTGGCGCCCTTCGACACGCAGCCTATCGTGCCCATCGACATGCCGAAGCAGTGATAGAGCGGCACCGGAATGCAGAGCCGGTCGTCGACGGTGAGTTTGATCGCCGAGGTGACGAAACTGCCGTTGTTGACGATGTTGTTGTGGGTCAGCGTCGCGCCCTTGGGGGCTCCTGTCGTGCCTGACGTGAACTGGATGTTGATGGCGTCGCCGGGCTTCAGCCCCTCCGAAATGCGGTCGAGGCTGTCATGCTCGTCGCGGCCTGCCATGGCCAGCACATCACCGAAATTGAACATGCCGGGTGAGTTGTCCTCGCCCATGCGGATGACGATCTTCAGCGCCGGCAGTTTTTGCGCCTTGAGTTTGCCGGGCGTGGCCTTCGCGATCTCCGGCGCCAGCGTCTCGATCATGCCGAGATAGTCGGAGGTCTTGAACTTGGCCGCGGTGACCAGCGCCTTGCAGCCGACCTTGTTCAGCGCGTAGTCCAGCTCGGTCAGCCGGTAGGCCGGGTTGATGTTGACCAGGATCAGGCCGATGCGGGCGGTGGCGAATTGCGTCACCAGCCATTCCCATCGGTTGGGCGACCAGATGCCGACGCGATCGCCTTTTTCCAGGCCAAGTGCCAGGAAGCCGGCGGCCAGCGCGTCGACCGTGTCCGACAGTTCGCTCCAGGTGAAGCGCTTGTCCTGGTCGACGAAGACGGCGGCATCTTGCGTGGCATATTTGCTGGCAGTGTCGGAAAACAGCGCGGGGATCGTCTTGTTCAGCAGCGGCACGGTGCGCTCGCCGGAGACATGCGCCTTGCCGTCGACGGGCGCTACGAAGACACCGCCATTGCGCGATCCATGTCCGCGCAAATTGCTGGCATTCTTCAGCTCGTCGAGATTGACTGGCATCGTTCTCTCCTCCCGGCACTGGTCGAGCCTATCAGCCTGCCGCGACGGTGGAAATCCCGCCGATGGTACTGGACGATCCCCTCCCCCTTGAGGGGAGGGTGCCGAGCGAAGCGAGGCGGGTGGGGTCATCTCAACTGCCCCGACCTCTATCTGGCTTTGACTGAAAAGATGGAGTGCGTCACCGCGGACCCCACCCGTCCATCCGCCTTCGGCGGCTGTCCACCCTCCCCTCAAGGGGGAGGGAGGGCGCTCATCTTCGCGGCAATGTCGCGCAGGATCGCTTCATCCGCCGCCGCCCGTGTCTTCTTCGACGCCACGAGACAGGCCTGCGAGCGCAACACGAGGCCGTCGCCCAGCACCTTGAGATGGTTGGCGCGCAGCGTCGAGCCAGTGGTGGTGATGTCGACGATGACATCGGCCAGTCCCGCCGCCGGCGCGCCTTCGGTGGCACCTAAGCTCTCGACGATGCGATAGACCTGGATGCCATGCTTCTGCGAGAAGAATTGCTGGGTCAGCCGCCAGTATTTGGTGGCGATGCGCAACCGCCTGCCGTGGCGCTGGCGGAAATCGGCGGCGACGTCATCAAGGTCGGCCATGGTGTCGACGTCGAGCCATATGTCCGGCACGGCAACCACGACATCGGCACTGCCAAAGCCGAGACGGGCGACGATTTCGGCGCGGGTCTCCCAGTCAGCGAGGTTCTCACGCACCAGATCTTCGCCGGTGATGCCGAGATCGACCGTGCCCTGGCCGATCTCGCCCGCAATCTCGGACGCCGACAGGAAGACCACTTCGACATTGTCCAGGCCCTCGACGCGGGCGTGGTACTTGCGCTCGTCGCCGGGCAGGCTGACGGCGAGGCCGGCCTTGGCCAGCACGTCCAGCGCTTGCTCCTTGAGGCGGCCTTTCGACGGGATCGCCAGCGTGATCATGGCGCCATCTCCCGCAACGCCTCGATGCGGTCGAGCCAGACGGAAAAGCCGACGCCGGGGATCGGCGTCTTCGCGCCAAGCAAGGTCAGCAGCCGGTCGTAGCGGCCGCCACCGACCAGCGGCCGGTCGCCATTGTCAGCCGCGATTTCGAAAACAAGGCCGGTGTAATAGTCGAGCGGACGGCCGAAGGCGGCATCGTAGCGGATGTTTCCGGCCGGCAGGCCGTGCGCCTCGATCGCCTTGGCACGGGCGGCGAACTTCTCCAGCGCGGTATCGAGCGAAAGCCCGGCACCGCTGGCGAAGGAGGCCAGCGCCTCGGCCGCGCCATCGAGCGGCACGTCGATCGCTAGAAAACCCTTCAGCGCCGCGAAGGCCTCGTTCGACAGCCGCACGCTGCGCAGTTCGGCCTTTTCGATCAGCCGCCGCGCGATGTCGGATGGCGGGCGTCCGGCGGACGCCGACAGCCCCGCCTTTTCCATGCCGCCGGCGATGTGGGCGGAAAGTCCGTCCAGATCACCGTCGAGGACGAGGGCGGCGACCGGGCCGGAGAGCTGACCGTTGCGCGGCGGGTTGGCGAGATCGGCGAGTGCCGCCTCAAGCATCGGTGCGGAGCCGAAGGCGCGGGCAAGGCGCATGCGCCAGCCGCGCGGCAGGCCAAGGGAAGCCAGCACAGCCTCGAAAATGGTCTGGTCGCCGAGCGTGATCGCCAGCGCCTGCCCAGGCAACACAAGCGACAGCAGCGCATACGCATCGGCCACCGAGCGGGCATCGGCATGCGCCGTGTCGCTGTCGCCGAGGTCCTCGATACCGGCTTGGAAGAACTCGTTGCCGCCCTCGCGACGCTGGCGAAAGACCTCGCCGAGATAGGAATAGCGGCGCGGCGTCCCGGCCTGCGAATTTATGTGGTCGAGACAGACCGGAATGGTGAATTCAGGCCGCAGGCACAATGTCTGCCCGGTCTCGCTTTCGGTCAGAAAGATACGGCGGCGCAGATCCTCGCCGGCCATGTCGAGGAATGGATCGGCTGGCTGCAGCACCGCGACCTCGACGGCATGCGTGTCGCAGGTGGCGAAGAGGTTGGTGATGTCGGCTGCGATGGCGGGGTAGCGGGAGGTCATCGATCGGATGGGCGCGAGGCACCCCCCTCTGGCCTGCCAGCCATCTCCCCCGCAAGGGGGGAGATTGGCAGCTTGAGGCTCAGCGCCTCTCCTTCAACGCTGGAGATTGGCGAAAGCCCACGTGACATCCGATCTCCCCCCTTGCGGGGGAGATGGCCGGCAGGCCAGAGGGGGGTGTTCAAGCGCCACCTTTCGCGCGATCGGCAGCCTGCGCCGCCAGGATCTTCTTCACTTCCGCGACCAGTTCGCCCTCGGCAACCGTCACTTGCGCCGGGCGCGCGGCGCGCCATTCGGCGTTGTCGGTGATTTCGGCCGACATGCGCGCGCCTTCGATCAGGTCCTTGATCTGCAGCTCGCCCTTGGCGCGCTCGTCGCCGCCCTGGATGATTGCGACCGGGCAGTTGCGGCGGTCGGCGTATTTGAGCTGCGCCTTCATGCCGGCGCCGCCGAGATACATTTCGGAGCGGATGCCGGCAGCACGCAGCTCCGACACCATCTTCTGATAGCGGCCGAGACTGTCGATATCCTTGTCCATCACCAGCACCACGACCGGCGCGATCACGTCCGAGGCGTCGAGCTTGCCGAGGTTCTTCAGCGCGGTCATCAGCCTGGAGACGCCGATGGAGAAACCGGTTGCCGGCACCGACTCGCCGCGAAAGCGCGAGACCAAGCCATCATAACGGCCGCCGCCACCGACCGAGCCGAAGCGCACGATCTGGCCGTCCTCATTGGGGATTTCAGCCAGCAGCTCGGCCTCGAAGACGGGGCCGGTGTAATATTCGAGGCCGCGCACGACGGAACGGTCCATGGCAATACGGTCCTCGCCATATCCTGCTGCCCTGACCAGGGCTTCAATCGTCGACAGTTCGCCGACACCTTCCTGGTAGACCGCGTTCGAACTAACCATGGCATCCTGGCCGGCCTGTGCATTCCTCGCTGTCGCGAGAAGGACTGCCTCGGTCTGCCCGTTGTTCAACCCGGCGCCCTTGGCGAAGTCGCCTTCGCCTTCCTTGCCGCCATCCCAGCGCCCCGGCCCAAGCAGAAGCCTCACCCCTTCCGGCCCGAGCTTGTCCAGCTTGTCGATCCCCCGCAGCACCGTCAGCCGGCGGCCGGCATTCTCGTCGCCGCCAAGGCCGATCGCTTCCAGAACGCCGTCCAGCACCTTGCGGTTGTTGACGCGGATGACGTAGTCGCCGCGCTTGATGCCGAGCGCTTCCATCACGTCGGCCATCATCATGGCCATCTCGGCGTCGGCGGCCACGCCCGGTGTGCCGATCGTGTCGGCATCGAACTGCATGAACTGGCGGAAGCGACCGGGGCCGGGCTTCTCGTTGCGGAACACCCAGCCGGAGCGATAGCTGCGATAGGGTTTGGGCAGGCGCTCATAATTCTCGGCGACAAAGCGCGCCGTCGGCGCGGTCAGGTCATAGCGCAGCGACAACCACTGGTCATCGTCATCCTGGAAGGAGAACACGCCTTCGTTGGGCCGGTCCTGGTCAGGCAGGAATTTTCCGAGCGCATCCGTGTATTCGATCAGCGGCTGGTCGGCCGGTTCAAAACCATAAAGCTCATAGACCGAGCGGATCGTCGCCATCATCTTCTCGACGGCTCGGATGTCCTCGGCGCTGCGGTCGGCAAAACCGCGCGGCAGGCGCGCTTTCGTCTTTTCCGATTTGTCGGCCATGGAATGAGTCTTTTTGCTAAGTAATCGATGACATATCGCGAATGGGCGTGTCCTAACCGAAGCTGCTTGGTGCGGCAAGGGCGCGCGCTCTTCCTTCTCCCCTTGTGGGAGAAGGGAAAAGGCGCCGCCCCCTGAAACAGAAACGCACCGAGAATGAAACAATCCCGCCATGCGCGCGGCATCGTGCCGACACAATCGCAACAGATAAACGCGCCGAATTGAGGGGTTCGCGGCCATGACCAGCATAGCAAGATTCCATGCCATCGACAGCGGTGCCGAACTGCCCGCACGCCTGCGCCCGGCCGACAGCCGCGCTCCGAAAATGGTCAGTCAGGCTGCCGGCCCATTCGAAGTCCCGGCCGACACGGGCAAGGGTCCCTCCATGCGCGACGCGTTGATGACCGGCCTGCTGGTGATCTATCCGGCAGTGGCCACGGTGGTGGCGATTGTCGCCGGCCTGGTGCTGGCCAGCGCCAACGGCACGTGAGCCCTACTTCGGCCGCTTGAAAGCCTTCCGCTGTTTCTCGACCTCCTTGCGGCAGACGCAGCCCTCGAGGTGGTCGTTGACCAGACCCATCGCCTGCATGAAGGCGTAGACGGTGGTCGGGCCGACGAAGCTCCAGCCGCGCTTCTTCAGCTCCTTCGAAATCCGCACCGAGACCGCCGTGGTCGGGTTGGCACGCAGATGCGCGAGATCGATGATCACGGGCCGCTCATCCTTGCCGGGTTCGAATTTCCAGAACCAGGCGGCCAGCGAGCCGAACTCGTCGGCCATCTCGCGGGCGCGCTTGGCGTTGTTGATCGTCGAGACGATCTTGCCGCGATGGCGGATGATGCCGGCATTGCCGAGCAGGCGCTCGACATCCTTGTCGGTGAAGGCGGCGACCTTGTCGAATTCGAAATTGGCGAAGGCCTCGCGAAAATTCTCCCGCTTGCGCAGGATTGTCAGCCACGACAGACCTGACTGGAAACCTTCGAGGCAGATCTTTTCGAACAGCCTGCGGTCATCGGCGACAGGCCGTCCCCACTCATGGTCGTGGTAGTGCAGATAGTCGGGCAGATTGCCGTGCCAGAAGCAGCGCGCGACGCCGTCGGGGCCTGCGAGCAGGCCGGTGTTTTCCTTGTCCATAGCCCAAAATCCGTTCGTTAATGCGCTCTTGCGCTGCATTTACCGCGGCTTTACCAGATTCCTGAACCCGGCGGTAACCACACCAAAAGGTTTACTGACACTTGCGCATTTTACGCATTCCGATTCATGTTTCGGTTGCTGCTTCCACGCCAATGATCGCCGAACCGGGAGGACGTTTCCACCCGTTTATCAGACGATCAAGGTGCGTTCCGATGAAGACAATTCTGTTTCCCATGCTCGGCGCCGTGGCTGTGTTTGCCGCCGGCGTCACGCCCTCAACCGCTGGCGACCGCTATGCCGACAGGCCGCCGGTGATGGTGAGCCCCGACCTTTCAGCACCTTGGGTGCTGCAGCTTGGCCAGGCGCCCGGCATCGTGCGACAGAACCGCCAGATCGTGCAGCAGCAGTTGCGGCTGCGCGCTACGCAACAGCCCGACCGGGTACAGACGGCAGCGGTGCAGCCACCCGCGAAACGTGTGGCCATTCGCCCGCAGATCAACCCGATCTTCCTGCCGCAGGAGGTCGACTTTGACGGCCCGCAGAAGCCGGGCACAATCGTCATCGATACCACGCAGAATTTCCTCTTCCTGATCGAGAAGAACGGCAAGGCGCGGCGCTACGGCGTCGGCACCGGCAAGCCGGGCTTCGAATGGTCGGGCACGCACAAGATCACCAACAAGCGCGAGTGGCCGGACTGGCGCCCGCCGGCGCAAATGATCAAGCGCGAAGCCGCCAAGGGCCGCTACCTGCCGACCTATCTGGCCGGCGGCATGGAGAACCCGCTCGGCGCCCGCGCGCTCTATCTCGGCACGACCGAGTACCGCATCCACGGCACCAACCAACCGTGGACGATCGGCGGCGCGGTGTCGTCGGGTTGCATCCGCATGCGCAACGAGGACGTCGTCGACCTCTATGAACGGGTCAATGTCGGAACCACGGTCGAGGTGATATGATAGTTCTTGCGAATCACTTGGCCGGCAAAGCAACCAGCTTTTCGAGGCCAGTCCGGAGATAACGGGGGACGGGCCGTATGGGGATGCGGCCAGTCAGAAAGGGCAGTGTGGGAAACCGTGCTGCCCTTTCCGTTTTGACCACGGCCTGAGGCGCAACGAAACACTGTTTCCTGGCGCGTCGCGCAAAAACCATGGTGGTTCGCTTTCGCGCTGCCCTTGCCGATGTTCTTTTGCTATGTGGGCGGCAACCAGACAAAAGAGTCGACCCATGTCCCTGTCAGACGACATCCGCTATCTCAAGGGCGGCCCGGTTGCCCAGCGCATCATCGCCGCTGTGCGCGAAGACGCGGCGATCGCCAAAGCCGAGGGTTTTCCGCCCAAGCTGATCTCGATCACCGTCGGCGATACCGATGCGGTGGACGTCTATGTGCGCAACCAGCGCGCCAAGGCACAATTGGCAGGCATCGATTTCGAGGAACGGCGCTTTCCCGCCACCATCACGTCAGGCGAGCTGGAAGCGGCAATCCACGGCCTGAACGCCGATCCGCGCGTCACCGGCATCATCATCCAGCGGCCGGTCCCTGCCCACATCCCGATCAGGATGCTGCAGGCGGCGGTGCATCCGCTGAAGGATGTCGAGGGCATGCATCCGGCTTCGATCGGCAACATCGTCTACAACCAGCTCGATCTCGCGCCCTGCACGGCGGCCGCTTCGGTCGAGTTGCTCAAGGAGACCGGCCTCGACCTCAAGGGGCTGGAAGTCGTGATCGTCGGCCATTCGGAAATCGTCGGCAAACCGATCGCCTTCCTGTTGATGAGCGAAGGCGCGACGGTGACGGTCTGCCACCACATGACGCGATCGGTCGCCGCGCATGCAAGGCGGGCCGACGCGCTGTTCGTCGCCGTCGGCAAGCCGCGGCTGATCAAGGCCGACATGGTCAAGCCGGGCGCCGCCGTCATCGACATCGGCATCAATTCGGAAATCGGACCGGACGGGACGAGCCGCATCGTCGGCGACGTCGACACCGAAAGCGTGCGCGAGGTCGCCTCCTGGATCACGCCGGTACCGGGCGGCGTCGGCCCGATCACGGTCGCCATCCTGCTGCGCAACACGATGGTGGCGCTCAGCCGGCAGCGCGCGCATTATGAGGCGACCTACGGCACGGCGGACAGGCTGGCGGCGGAGTAGCGCCGGACGGGCGCCCTATTCCGCGGCGATCAGGCTCTCGTCCAGCACGCCTTCCGGCTTTGGCCCGCCATACGCCCAGTCGAGCAGCTTGATCGTGTGCACGACCGGCAGCTTCGCGGCGGAAGCGATCTGGGTGATGCAGCCGATATTGCCCGTGGCGACGATCGAGGCACCCGTCGCCTCGATGTTTTTCACCTTGCGGTCGCGCAGCTTCGCCGAGATCTCGGACTGCAGGATGTTGTAGGTGCCCGCCGAACCGCAGCACAGATGGCCCTCGCGCGGCTCGCGCACGATGAAGCCGGCCTTGGCCAGCAGCTCCTTCGGCTGGCGGGTGATTTTCTGGCCGTGCTGCATCGAACAGGCCGAGTGATAGGCGACGATCGTGCCCGGCTGGCGCACCGGTTCGGGCAGGTCGAGACCGACCAGATATTCGGTGATGTCCTTGGCCAGCGCCGAGACGCGCGCGGCCTTGTCGGCATAGGCCGGATCGAGCCGCAGCATGAAGCCATAGTCCTTGATCGTGGTGCCACAGCCGGACGCGGTGATGACGATGGCGTCGAGACCGCCTTGCTCGATGGTGCGCGTCCAGGTGTCGACATTCTGTCTCGCAGAGGCAAGGGCATCTTGCTCCCGCCCCATATGATGCACCAGCGCACCGCAGCAGCCCTCGCCCCGCGGCACCACGACCTCGACGCCGAGCCGCGTCAGCAGCGCAATCGTCGTCTCGTTGATGGCGGGATCGAGCACCGATTGCGCGCAGCCGGTGAGGATGGCGACGCGGCCCTTTTTTGTCCCCTGCCCGGCATGGGTGCCTGGTGAAGCGCTTCGCGAAGCCATCGGGATTGAGGCCGGGGCGAGCTTGAGCATCGCGCCGAGCGGCTTCAGTGCCGGAACTTTTTCGAAGACGCCGATGAACGGCTTCCCGAGCTTCGTCAGCTTGAGCGCAGTGCGAAAACGCTTGGGATGGGGCAGCACGAAGGCCAGCATGGCGCGGGTCAGACGGTCGAGCAGCGGCCGTTTGTAGGTCACCTGGATATGGGCGCGGGCATGGTCGACCAGATGCATGTAGTTGACGCCCGATGGGCATGTCGTCATGCAGGCGAGGCAGGACAGGCAGCGGTCGATGTGGGTGACGATCTCCTTGTCGGCGGGACGGCCATTTTCCAGCATGTCCTTGATCAGGTAGATACGCCCGCGCGGTGAATCGAGCTCGTTGCCGAGGGTCACATAGGTCGGACACGTCGCGGTGCAGAAGCCGCAATGCACGCATTTGCGCAGGATCTTTTCCGATTCCGAGATATGCGGATCGGCAAGCTGGGCAAGCGAAAAATTGGTCTGCATCGCGTTGGTCCTAAGCCATGCGGCCGGGATTGAGGATGTTCTTCGGGTCGAATTCCTGCTTCAGCCGTTGGCTGAGTGCCGCGAGCGCCGGTGCCTGCGGCTCGAACACCGGCAAGGCGGCGCGATGGGAAGGTGCCGCGCGCACCAGCGTCGCATGGCCGCCGCCGTGTTTCCGCAACAGCCCGCGCAGCAGAGCGGCTTCCGGATCGCCCTCTTCCATGCGCAGCCAAAGCAGGCCGCCCTGCCAGTCATAGAAGGCGCTGACGGCGGCCTGCATGCGCAAGGCCAGCACCATCCGGTGGCCCGCTCCCGGCGTCATCGACACGCGCCACACCGGTTTCTCGCTGCTGTCGACGAAGGGCCTGCAATCGCGCACATCACGCCAGATCAGCCGTGAAATTTCTCCGGAAATCTCCTCCAGCGGCCCGGCATTGCCGAGCAGCGTTTTCAGTGCGGCGATGCGGTAGGCGACCGACGGGCCAAAACCCTCGACACGCAGCAGCGTGGCGGCCTCGTTGCCGAGACTGCCACTGGCCACACGCGCGGCGATGCGCTCCGGCAGATGGGCGGCACTCGACACTTCCGCGCTGGAACCGAGCGCCATGGCCATGGCCGCGGCGGCCGCGTCGTCGAGCAAACCTCGGATGGCGAGCGTGATTTCAGTCTCGGCGGCCGGCAGCACCTTGAAGGTGACGTCGGTGAACGCCGCCAGCGTGCCCCAGCTGTTGGCCATCAGCTTGGACATGTCATAGCCGGTGACGTTCTTGACCACCCGGCCGCCGGACTTGAAAGCCTCGCCGCGGCCGGACACCACATTGATGCCCAGAATATGATCGCGCGCCGCGCCCGCCTTCAGCCGGCGCGGACCGGAGAGGTTCGCGGCGAGCACCCCGCCGATCGTTCCTTTGCCAGCTTCACCCCCGAGCAGCGGGCCGTAGTCTATCGGCTCGAAGGCGAGCTGCTGGCCGTTTTCCGCCAGCAGCTTCTCGATGTCGGCCAGCGGTGTGCCTGCTTTGGCCGACAGCACCAATTCGGCTGGTTCGTAGAGCGTGACGCCGACAAGCTGAGACAGGTCGAGCGTGTGTTCGGTTTGCAGTGGCCGGCCGATGCCGCGCTTGGACCCATGGCCAAGGATTTCGAGCGGCGTCTCTTCCGCCGCGGCCCAGGCGACGGCGGACAGGACCTCGTCTGACGTGGTTGGGGTAAAGGTGGTCATGAGGAGAACGCGCCAGTCGCGAGTGCCGAAGTGCTGCGATCCTTGGCAAGCGCTGACATGTCCCTCAAAACCTCGGAATGTCCGGGAACGGCAGCTTGCCGCCGGAAATGTGCATGCGGCCGAGTTCGGCGCAGCGGCGGAGCTGCGGGAAGACTTTGCCGGGGTTGAGCAGATGGTTGGGATCGAAGGCGCATTTGACTCGCATCTGCTGATCGAGGTCGATCTGGGTGAACATCTCCGGCATCAGGTCGCGTTTCTCGACGCCCACCCCGTGTTCGCCTGTCAAGACGCCGCCGACCTTGACGCAGAGCCGCAATATGTCGGCACCGAAGCTTTCGGCCTTGTCGAGTTCGCCCGGCACGTTGGCATCGTAGAGGATCAGCGGATGCAGATTGCCGTCGCCGGCGTGAAAGACATTGGCGACGCCGAGACCGTATTTCTCCGAAAGCTCGCGCATGCCGGCGAGCACACGTGGCAGCTCCTTGCGCGGGATGGTGCCGTCCATACAGTAATAGTCGGGCGAAATGCGGCCGACCGCCGGGAAAGCCGCCTTGCGGCCGGCCCAGAAGCTCAACCGCTCCTGCTCGGACCGCGAGATGCGGCAGGTGGTCGAGCCGTTCTTGTAGGCGATGGCTTCGACGAGACCGATCAGATGATCGACCTCGACGCCCGGTCCGTCGAGCTCGACGATCAGCAGCGCCTCGACATCGAGGGGATAGCCGGCATGGACGAAATCTTCCGCCGCGTGGATCGCCGGCCGGTCCATCATTTCCATGCCGCCCGGAATGATGCCGGCACCGATGATGTCGGCGACGCATTGGCCGCCCTGCTCGCTGGTCGGGAAGCCGATCAGCAGTGCACGCGCCGTCTCAGGCTTCTTCAGGATGCGCACGGTGACCTCGGTGACGACGCCGAGCAGCCCCTCCGAACCGGTCATGACGCCAAGCAGGTCATAGCCTTCCGCATCGAGGTGACTTCCGCCCAGCCGCACCACCTCGCCGCTCATCAGCACCATCTCGATGCCCAGCACATTGTTGGCGGTGAGGCCGTATTTCAGGCAGTGCACGCCGCCGGAATTCTCGGCGACGTTGCCGCCGATCGAGCAGGCGATCTGGGAGGATGGATCGGGGGCGTAGTAAAAGCCCTCCTGCTCGACGGCGGTAGTGATGCCGAGATTGGTGACGCCCGGCTGGGCGATGACGACGCGATTGGGAAAATCGATCGCAAGGATTCGGTTGAATCGGCTCATGACCAGCAGCACCGCGTCTTCCAGCGGTAGCGCGCCGCCGGACAGCGAGGTGCCGGAGCCGCGCGGCACGACGCGGATGTTGCGGTCGTTGCAATATTTCAGCACGCGCGAAACCTGCGCCACCGTTTGCGGCAAAACGACAACCAGCGGCAGTTGCCGGTAGGCGGTCAGGCCATCGCTCTCGAAGGCTCGCATGGAATTGGCAGCGTCGACGACACCCTCGCCCGGCACGATGATGCGCATGTCGGCGACGATCTCGTCGCGCCGGCGCATCGTGGCGTCGTCTGGTTTCGGCATGGCCAGGCCGGACATCAACAGCCTCGTTTCGCTTGACTGGTCAAAATCTTTTACCAGTGAAGCGCGCTGGTTGCAAATCCTGCCTAGGTGAGGAATCCAGCCTCAAGGTCGAGACAGGCTTCCGCAGCGGCAATCTGCCGCTGTCTTACCCTCCTCCCCCTTGTGGGGAGGGTCGCGAACGAAGTGAGCGGGGTGGGGGTTCAGCGCGGCGCTTTACGAGGACCCCGTCTCACGATCTTCGCTTCGCTGCGATCATGAGCCGAGCCTCCCCACAAGGGGGAGGGTGAGGCAGTCCTACTCGCCAGCCAGCTTGCCGGGTTCGGAGTGCATCCGGCGCACACGGCGCACGCCCCACCAGACCAGCAGGATGGCGACCGGCACCGAGGCGGCGGTGATGACCTCCGGAGCGAAGGCATGGCCGAAGATCGAGGCGCCCTTGGCGACATAACCGATGAGGCCGACCACATAATAGGAGACGGCGGCGACCGACAGGCCTTCGACGGTCTGCTGCAGGCGCAGCTGCAGGCGGGCGCGGTTGTTCATCGAGGCGAGCAGGTCGCGGTTCTGCTTCTCGACCTCGACATCGACCCATGTGCGCAGCAGCGTCGTGGCGCGGGTCAGCTTGCGCGACAGATTGGCTTGCCGCTCCTCGACCGAGCGGCACGTGCGCATGGCAGGTGCGACGCGGCGCTGCAGGAAGCCGCCCCAGGTGTCGTAGCCGGGCACGGCTTCTTCCTCGAGCGCCTCCAGCCGCTCGCCGACGATGCCGTCATAGGCGCGGCTGGCGCCAAAGCGGTAGAGGCTCGACGCCGCGTCCGCTTCCAGTTCCGCGGCGAGTTCGGTGAGATCGGCCAGCAAGGTCTGGCTGTCGCGAGTCTGAGCGACCTTCATCTCCAGCGTGGTCTGCGCCAGCCGGTCCTCGATGCGGCGGGCGCGGCCGGAAAGGTTCAGCGCCAGCGGCAGGCCGAGCATGGCCAACGTGCGATAGGTTTCGATGTCGATCAGCCGTTGCGACAGCGCGCCGGTGCGCGCCGGGGTCAGGCCGCGATCGAGCACCAGCATGCGCGTCATGCCGTCACCGTCCTGGCGAAAGTCGGTGACGATGGCTGCGTTGCCGCGCTCGACCAGCGAGTAGCACAGGCTGGTCGGGTCGAAGCCGGCGATCAGCCTTTCGCTGACCTGCGTCCATTTGCGGATTTCGAGCCGGATGCCCGAAATGACGGTTCCCGGCGGCGAAAACCCGTTGCCGAACGGCGAATCTTCCTGCGCCCTGCCGCTTTCGGAGAGCGGCCCTTCCCACAGGTAGGTCGAGAATTCGGTGTGCCGTTCCCAGCGCAGCGAACCCTTGCCCCACTTCATGGCGTGGTGGCGGGCCTGCCGGTCGGGCGCGGCGATGCCGAGGCGTCGTGACAGTTCGGAAAGCACGGCATGATCAACGCCGGAGCCACCCTCGGTCATGAAGGCGAGTTGCACCAGCACGCGCGGCTTTTCGATCAGCGGATGCGGCCGGGCATGGACCTCGCCGAGCGCACCGGGCCGGCCCTCATGCGCGGGAAACCCCATGACGCTGCCCTTGGCGCGCGGCTGGAACTCGAGATTGGACGGGTCGTCTGACACGGCTTGTCCCCCGGGTTTCTCTGAACCCTCTTGCACTCGCGTCCCTCTAGAGCCAATAGCCTGATGACGCAAACAGCAAAGTTTAGACGAAGACGATATGGCGTCGGGCGGCAAAATCGACACGCGTCGACCAATTGGATAAATAATTTGACCAGTTGGCGGCGCAGGCTTTATCCTGCGCGACACCGGTTCACCTTCCAGGCATTTGAATTGAGCGACATTTTTTCCAGGATCGAGCATTCGCGCACCGCCGACGAGGTGGTGCAGCAGATCGAGAGCCTCATCCTTGAAGGCGTGCTGCGCACCGGCGACCGGTTGCCGGGTGAGCGCGAGCTTGCACGCCAGTTCGACGTGTCGCGGCCGATCCTGCGTGACGCGCTGAAAGCGCTGGAGGGGCGCGGCCTTTTGACGACAAGGCCCGGCGGCGGCACGCATGTCGCCGATGTCATCGGCCAGCTGTTCACCAAGCCGGTGACGGACCTGATCTCGATGCACCGCAAGGCTGTGACCGACTATCTGGAATACCGCCGTGAGATCGAAGGGGTGGCGGCTGAATACGCGGCGCGGCGCGCTACTCCAGACGACATGGCGCTGCTCGACAAGATCATGGCACGCATGGACGATGCGCACCGGACCGGCGATTTCGACGACGAGGCTGAAATCGACGTCGAGTTCCACCATGCGATCTGTGAGTGCGCGCACAACATCATCCTTTTGCACACGCTGCGCTCCTGCTACCGGCTGTTGTCGGAAGGCGTGTTCCAGAACCGGCTCCTGGTATTCAGCGTGCCCGGCGCGCGCGAGGCGCTGCTTGCGCAGCACCGGGCGATCCATGCGGCGGTGAAGGCCGGCGATCCGGCCGCTGCCCGGCAAGCGGCGATGGACCACATCACCTATGTCGAACGGTCGATGGCAGAGGCCGAGCGCAGCGGCGACTGGCAGCGCGTCTCGCGGCTGAGGCTGAAGCAGCGTGTCGACGCCACCGATGCCGAACCCGCACGCAAACGCTCCTAACCATCGAAACGGGAAGCCTATGAGCCAAATCCTGACTATCGCCGACCTCAAGGACCTCGCGCGCCGGCGCGTGCCGAAGATGTTCTTCGACTATGCCGATTCCGGTTCGTGGACCGAAAGCACGTATCGGGCCAACGAAGAGGACTTCCAGAAGATCAAGTTCCGCCAACGCGTGCTCGTCGACATGGACAACCGCTCGCTGGCTTCGACCATGATCGGCGAGAAGGTGTCGATGCCGGTTGCATTGGCGCCAACTGGCATGACAGGCATGCAGCACGCCAATGGCGAGATGCTGGCGGCGCAGGCGGCGGAGGAATTCGGCGTGCCGTTCACCCTGTCGACGATGAGCATCTGCTCGATCGAAGACGTTGCCTCTGTGACAACCAAGCCGTTCTGGTTTCAGCTCTATGTGTTGCGCGACAAGGATTTCGTGCTCAACCTAATCGACAGGGCCAAGGCGGCGAAATGCTCGGCGCTGATGCTGACACTCGACCTGCAGATCCTCGGCCAGCGCCACAAGGACATCCGCAACGGCCTTTCGGCGCCGCCCAAGCTGACGCTGACGAACATGCTCGACATGGCCATCCGCCCGCGCTGGTGCGCCGCCATGGCCGGCACAAAGCGGCGGACCTTCCGTAACATTGTCGGCCACGCCAAAGGCGTCGGCAACATGGCCTCGCTGGCATCGTGGACGACGGAGCAGTTCGATCCGCATCTGTCGTGGAAGGACGTCGCCTGGATCAAGGAACGCTGGGGCGGCAAGCTGATCCTCAAAGGCATTCTCGACAAGGAAGACGCGCTGATGGCGGCCAAGACCGGCGGCGACGCGATCATCGTTTCCAACCATGGCGGGCGCCAGCTCGATGGCGCATCCTCGTCGATCGGGGTGCTGGAAGAGATCGCAGATGCGGTCGGCGACACGATCGAGGTGCATATGGACGGCGGCATCCGCTCCGGCCAGGATGTGCTGAAGGCGCTCTGCCTCGGCGCCAAGGGCACCTATATCGGCCGGCCATTTCTTTACGGCCTGGGTGCGCTCGGCAAGGAAGGGGTTACCAAGGCGTTGGAAATCATCCGCAAGGAGATGGACATTACGCTGGCGCTGTGCGGAAAGCGTCTGGTCACCGACATGGGCAAGGACCAGCTCCGGCGCTAAAGTTCCGTGACAGCCCTGACCACGGAGACGACGAGACCTTGGCGGAACCCGGTATCCATTTTCTCGACGCGCAGGGGCCGGACGGTGTGCGTCTCTACGCGATCGGCGACGTGCATGGCCGGCTCGACCTGCTGGCCGCCATGCATCAACGCATCAAGGCCGAGATCGAGCAGGACGTACCCGCCGACTGGCGCGTCATCCATCTTGGCGACTATGTCGACCGCGGACCGGATTCAAAGGGCGTCATCGACTTCCTGATCGAAGCGCGCGAGCGCGACCCGCGTCATCTGATGCTGGCCGGCAACCACGACATCGGCTTTCTCGATTTTCTCAAGACCCCCGACCCGGAAGGGCTTTTCATCCGCTTTGGTGGTATCCAGACCGGGCAGTCCTACGGCGTGGCGATCAGCGAAGGCGCCAGCGCATGGTTCGGCAAGGCCGAGACCGCCGTGCGCAAAGGACATCAGGCCTTGGTCGAGGCCGTGCCGCGGGGTCACATCGATTTCCTGCGCTCGCTGTCGTTTTCGGTGACGCTGGGCGATTTCTTCTTCTGCCATGCCGGCATCAGGCCGGGCATTCCCCTGGATAGGCAAAACCCGCAGGATCTGATCTGGATCCGCGACGTCTTCCACAATCACACCGGCCTCTATCCGAAGATCGTGGTGCATGGCCACACGCCGGTACCGGAAGCTGAAGTGATGGCCAACCGCGTCAATGTCGATACGCTTGCCTGGCAATCAGGCATGCTGACCGCGCTCGTCGTCGACGGCTCGGACAAACGCATCCTGACAATGACGATCAAGGGACCTGGACAATAAAGGAAGCTTGAGCGCTGCGCGTCCGAGGACGCTCCAGCTCCTGGCGCGGCCCCGGCTTTAGCGCAGCGAGGCGGTGACGCCGTAACCGTCGACGGCGTTGTGGTTGTTGGCCGCGTCGGCGGCGTAGATACCCAGACCGCAAAGCACGATGGCGGACAACATGGCAAAGGACAGAAGCGTTGCTTTCACGGAGGTCATCTCTTGTTGAGCTTTGTGCATCTGTGCACGAGGCGGTTACCAATGCGTTGAAACGGAGAATTCGCTTCAAAGTTTCGACGATTTCGCGCTTCTAGGCATGTTCTGTATCAACGGTGTGTCGCGCGGGTCACACAGAAGGTTCATCGCGGTTGCACAGGAGATGCGGAGCGCGCGCCTTCTAGGATGGCGGACGGACACAAGCCAAGGATGAAACCGGTTTTCCCCAACGGTTTCGCCGCCGCGTGCCAATTATGTCACGCGGCAAGGCGCCAAGGCGCGGACGCTCAGATCGTCGCCACCCAGGCACGGGCAATGGCAAGGCCGGCGGCATCCGCGTCAGGCCCGTTGCGGGCCATTTCGCCATCGAGCTTGCCGGCCCAGTCGGGATGGCGCGCGGCGATGATCGGGGCAAAGGACATGCTCCAGTCCTTGACCATCGGCCGGTCAGCCTCGAAATGGAATTGGAAGCCGTAGACCGCGCGGCCGACGCGAAACGCCTGGTTCTCGGCGACATCATTGCCGGCGAGCCGCACGGCGTTCTCGGGCAGCACGAAGGTGTCGTCGTGCCACTGGAAGATCGGGAATTTCTCCGGCAGCGCGCCCAGCACCGCATCGGCCTTGGCGTCCGCCGTCAGCGACACGCCGTGCCAACCGAACTCGTTGGCGCCGCCAATGCGGTTCTCGCCGCCGAAGGCACGGGCGACAAGCTGGCTGCCGAGGCAGATACCGAGCACGGCGCGATCCTTGCCGGCGAAATCGCGGGTCAGTTCGAGCAGTGCCGGGAAATAGGGGTATTCATCGTCGGCCAGTGCATTCTGGCCACCGCCGAGCACCACCATGGCATCATGCCCGGCCGCATCGTCCGGCAGGAGATCGCCCTTGTAAGGGTAGCGGACATCGAGATCGGCGCCCGCCTCCGCGAGTGCGGCGCCGACCTGGCCAAGGCCGGTATAGTCGTAGTTCTGGACCACCAGCACCCGCATGAAAAACCCCTGCTGACAGGAAAAAGATGCAACGAGCGATATCATGCCGTCCGCATTGCAGCCAAGATGCGCGTTCGGAGAGAAAGATATGCCACTGCAAAACCGGGTCGATCCGTTCGGCGCCATCCACGCCGTGCCCGAGCGTGGACTGTTCACCGGCAATCGCGGCATCATCCACGATCCCGAGACGAAGACGCTGTTGAAGAAGCGCTGGGCGCTTCAAGCCTGGATTATCTGCGTCTGCCAATTCCGCGATGTGCGGCGCGAGCCGATGGGCCGCAACCGGGAGGGCGGTAAAGCGGGTTGGACCGAGCTTTTCTTCCTCGACGAGGTGACGGCACTGGCGGCCGGGCATCGCCCCTGTTTCTTTTGCCAGCGCGAACGGGCCAAGGATTTCGTCGGTCGCTTCGGCGAAGCTTTCGGCATTGCCGAGCCGCGCGCGCCGCAAGTCGACAAGCGGCTGCACAAGGAGCGGCTTGCGTCGGGCGGCAGGCTGGCGATGTTGGCCTTTGAAGAGCTTGCCGGTCTGCCGGACGGCGCCATGGTCGCGGATGGCGGCAACGCTTATGCCTTGCGCGGCGGCAAGGTACTGCGCTGGTCTTTTGCCGGATACGGCCCGCCCGCCGATTTCGACCGGCTCGAAGGCAAGACACTCTCGCTGCTGACACCGGCCACGACGCTCGCCGTGCTGCGGCATGGCTTTCGGCCCGTCTGGCATCCGTCCGCCGAGACTTGACGCCGGCGGCAGGCTCGCTCATTCCTCGGCGATGCGCGCCAATTACAAGATGCAACGTCTGTTCGTGCCCGACGATCTGCGGCCAGACATCGAGTTCGATGCCGGTCAGCAGCAGAGCCACTATCTCCTGCATGTGCTGCGGCTCGGCGAAGGCGCCGAAATCCTGGTGTTCAACGGCCGCGACGGCGAGTGGTCGGCGGCTATCGCTGCCAAATCAAAAAGGGCGGTGCGGCTGAAGGTGCTGGCGCTACAACGGCCGCAGCCGCCGTTGCCCGACCTCATCTACTGCTTCGCGCCGCTGAAGCAGGGCCGGCTCGACTATCTCGTGCAGAAGGCGGTCGAGATGGGTGCCGGCATCCTGCAGCCGGTCATCACGCAGCACACGCAAGTGGCCAAGCCTTCGATCGATCGCCTGCGCGCCAATGTCGTCGAAGCCGCCGAACAATGCGGCATCCTGGCGGTGCCTCAAGTGCTCGAAGCGGAAAAATTCGAGCGTTTGCTGACCGGTTGGGACAAGGAACGGCGGCTGATCTTCTGTGACGAGGACGCCTCGACCAACAATCCGCTGTCCGCGCTGCGGGCGGTGAAGGAAAACAAGCTTGGGCTGCTGGTCGGGCCGGAGGGCGGCTTTTCGGACGACGAGCGCAAGGTGCTGCGCGCGCTTCCCTTCGTCACCGCCATTCCACTCGGCCCGCGCATCCTGCGCGCCGATACGGCGGCGGTGGCGGCGCTCGCGGTGATCCAGGCAACAATCGGAGACTGGTGAGCGACCCCTTCTCTTCTCCCCCTTGTGGGAGAAGGAAGAACCGTCGCCGCCGTTCAATTCCCGTTCACCTGTGGCTCAGGATTTTTCGCTTGCTCGTCTGCTGACATTTCGTCCATTTAGCGCCGGCGATCGTCCGATCGTCCTACAGTGCCGCGCGTCCCTTCGGACACGCAAAGGACGCTGTAGCATTTCATTGGGTTCATGGCTCTTTCCGAAAATCGAAAGCAGATTTTCGGGGTCATGTGCTAAGGGCTTACAAATGGCGCGCGATACTACCGATTTCCGCCCGATCGAAGGTGTCGACGAACTCGTCGAGCATCTGGCCGAAGGCAACAAGCCGCGCGACAAGTGGCGTATCGGCACCGAACACGAGAAATTCCCCTTCTACGTCGACGGCAACGCGCCCGTCCCCTATGGCGGTGAACGCGGCATCCGCGCCATCCTCGAAGGCATGCAATCAAAGCTCGGCTGGGATCCGATCATCGATGATGGCCGCATCATCGGTCTGGTCGAACCGACCGGCCAGGGGGCGATTTCGCTGGAACCCGGCGGCCAGTTCGAGCTTTCCGGGGCACCGCTGGAGACCATCCATCAGACCTGCCGCGAGGGCAATGCGCATCTGGCGCAGGTGCGCGAGATCGCCGAGCCGATGGGCATCCGCTTCCTCGGCCTCGGCGGCAGCCCGAAATGGTCGCTGGCCGAGACGCCGAAAATGCCGAAGTCGCGCTACGAGATCATGACGCGCTACATGCCCAAGGTCGGCACCAAGGGCCTCGACATGATGTACCGCACCTGCACGATCCAGGTGAATCTCGACTTCGAGAGCGAGGCCGACATGCGCCGCAAGATGCAGGTGTCGCTGAAGCTGCAGCCGCTGTCGACGGCATTGTTCGCCAATTCGCCTTTCACCGAAAGTCACCCGAACGGCTTGCAGAGCTGGCGCGGCGACATCTGGCGCGACACCGACAACCAGCGCTCGGGCCTGCTCGAATTCTGCTTCTCGCCCGATTTCGGTTTCGCCGACTATGTCGAATGGGCGCTCGACGTGCCGATGTATTTCGTCATCCGCGACGGCCGCTATCACGACATGACGCACATCACCTTTCGCCAGTTCATGGCCGGGGCCGCGCGCAATGAAGTTCCCGACGGGCTGCCGACAATGGGCGACTGGGCAAACCATCTGTCGACGCTGTTCCCGGACGTGCGGCTGAAGCGCTTCCTCGAGATGCGCGGCGCCGACGGCGGACCATGGCGGCGCATCTGCGCACTGCCAGCCTTCTGGGTGGGGCTGCTCTACGATGAGGCAGCGCTCGACGCCGCCGAGGCGCTGACCTCGAGCTGGACGTATGAAGAAACGCTGGCGATGCGCAATGCCGTGCCGGAACAAGGCATTTCCGCGCCCTTCCGCAACACCACGCTGCGCGAAATCGCGCGCGACGTGCTGGTCATTTCGCGCATGGGGCTGAAGAACCGCGGCAAGAAGAACCGCGACGGCTATGACGAGACATCCTTCCTCAACACGCTCGACGAGGTCGTCGCGCGCGGCACCACCAGCGCCGAGGAGATGCTGTCGGCCTATCACACGCGCTGGGGCGGCTCGATCGAGCCGGTGTTCATGGAATATGCCTATTAACCCCTCGGATTTGACGCAGCCGATCGATCGGCAAAAGTCGCTTCAATCGGAAGTGGAAACGAACTAGGCTTCTTCGGCGAGGATTTCCGGAGGAGACGCCGATGCCTACCTTGTTCGACATGCTGACGCAGGCGCAGAACGGCAACGGCATGCAGGCCCTTGCCCAACAATACGGGCTTTCGATGCAGCAGACGCAGGCGGCGGTCGCCGCGCTGCTGCCGGCCTTTTCGCAGGGGCTGCAACGCAACACGGCCGACCCCTACGGGCTCGGCGCCTTCATGACCGCGATGGCCAGCGGCCAGCACGCCAAGTATTTCGAAGACGCAACCCGGGCCTTCTCGCCGCAGGGCGTCGATGAGGGCAACGGCATTCTCGGGCACCTGTTCGGCTCGAAGGATCTGTCGCGCGCCGTGGCCAGCCAGGCGGCGCAAGCGAGCGGTGTCAACCAGCAGATCCTGCAGCAGATGCTGCCGGCGATCGCCTCGATGCTCATGGGCGGGCTGTTCAAGCAGACGACAAATCAGATGCAAGCCGCCGGCGGCTTTGGCGGTGGCGGCAACAATCCGCTCGGCGAGATCATCGAGCAGATGATGCGGCAAGGTGGCGGCATGCAGGCCCCGGCGCCCCAGCCGCGCCAGGCGCCGCAGCCCCAGAACCCGATGGACAACCCGCTCGGCAAGGTTTTGCAGGACATGTTCGGCGGCGGGACGGCGCAGCCGCAAAGCCAGCCGCAGCCTCAGCAGACGCAAAGCCCTTATGGCAACAATCCGTTGGGCAAAATCTTCGAGGAGATCCTGCGGCAAGGCGGCGGTGGCGGCTTCGGAATCCCGGGCGGACAGCCTGCGCCGCAACAGCCTCAAGCGCCCCAGCGTCAGGCATCTCAGCCACAGGCCAATCCGAGCGGCAGGCCAAGGAATCCCTTCGACGACCTGTTCGGCAAGATGTTCGAAACCGGCGCACAGCAGCGTGACGACTACCAGAAAAGCGTGGAAACGATCTTCGACCAGTTCAAGCGGGACATGGACCGGCGGTAGTCGAAATCAGTGGGTGAGAGACTGGAGCAGATGAAAGCTCGTGGCATTGATCGACGAGGCAAAGAGACATGATCGACAGACTTGAATATCCGGTCGTCATTGCGCCACTTTCTGCAGAGGACGGAGGGGGGTTTTCGGCTTTGGTGCCTGATCTGCCAGGCTGCGTGAGTGACGGCGACACCCCTGAAGAGGCCATCGCGAATGTCCAGGACGCCATAGCATCTTGGATAGGGGCTGCGCATGAGCTCGGCAGGTCGATACCAAGGCCATCGCGAAAGCTGGCATTCGCCTGACTGCCAAAAGAAAAGCCCGGTCCTGGGAGGACCGGGCAGAGTGCAGGCGGGCCGGCGGGGACCCGGCAGGGAGTCGGGGCCTGCATACTTCTCAGTCGCGCCGAACCTCGAAAAGGTTCACGGTGACCTAAACAACAAGCAACAGATCAAGCCACCTTGCGGGCAATGTCCTTGATCGTCTCGATGCGATCGCTGGCAATTTCGCGCAACATCGCCGTCGGGTCGCGGCCGAACGGCACGTCGATGGCGACATGCAGGTCGGCGCGCGTCAGGCCGATATCGGCGAGTTCGGCATCCGACATCTCGCCAAGGCGGTAGAAGGCGCGGCGGTTTTTCCAGGCGCGGTAGACGTTGGAAATGGTGTTTGCCACGCGCGTCGCAACGGCCGGACGCGAGGTGATGCGCGAGGTCTCGGTGGCGAAATCAAACGTGGTCATTGTCGGTCTCCTTCAGACTCGAACGAGCAAGGCCAGGCAATCGGCGCTGGCGACAGCGGCCGTTCCGGTCCCAATTCACATGCTTTCATGTGGACAATGCGAATTTGCCATGATGCGATTGATTAATCCAACGAATGTTTCTAATCCTAGGCATCAACACTAGTGATGGATCATATCGATGAAATCGCCGCTCGATCTGGATCAATTGCAAACTTTCATCTCGATCGCCGACACCGGCAGCTTCACCAGAGCCGCCGAAGAGGTGCACCGGACCCAGTCGGCGGTGTCGATGCAGATGCGCCGGCTGGAGGAGCGGATCGGCAAGCCGCTGTTCGAAAAGGACGGGCGCACCAACAGGCTGACCGAGGAAGGCGACAAGCTGCTCTCCTACGCGCGCCGGCTGCTCTATCTCAACCGCGAGACGCTGGCGGCCTTCGACGACCGGCGGCTCGAAGGCACGATCCGCATCGGCACGCCGGACGATTATGCCGACCGTTTCCTGCCCGAGATCATGGCGCGGTTCACGCGCTCCAATCCGCGCGTCGAACTGACCGTCATCTGCGAGCCGACGCCGGGGCTGGTCGAGCATATCAAACGCGGCAATCTCGACCTGGCGCTGGTGACGCACAACGACGTACGCGGCCAGTCGGAGGTGGTGCGGCGCGAACCGCTGCTGTGGGTCACCTCGGCCAACCATGCGACGCACGAGCAGCAGACGCTGCCGATGGCCTTTGGCCGGCCGAACTGCATCTGGCGGCGCGCCGCCGTCGAGGTGCTCGACCAGCAGAACCGCGACTATCGCATCCTGTTCACCAGCTTCTCGGCCACCGTCATCACCGCCGCTGTGCTTTCGGGCCTGGCGATCTCGGTGCTGCCGGAATGCGCGCTGCGGCCGGGCATGCGGGTGCTGGGTGAAGCCGACGGCTTCGGCGCCTTGCCCGATTGCCGCATCGGCATCATGCGCGGCCAGACGTCGCGACCGGAGATCGTCGATGCGCTCGCCCGCCATATTTCGGAGAGCCTGGACAATATTTCCGTGCCGCTCAGCGAAGACACCGGGACATTCGATTTCGCAGCGCTCGCCTTCAGCAAGCTGCGGCGAACCAAGCCAAACCAGATCCTGCCCGGTTGGTAGGCGGGTCAGGCATGCGGGTTATGAACGCCTGGCCTGGCGCGGCCACCTTGACGCGGGCGCCCAACCGTTCCCCAATCGGCCGATGAGCGACGCACCATCCGAATCACGCACCAACGCCGCCGAATACACGGTGAGCGAGATTTCCGGCGCGCTGAAGCGCACGGTCGAGGACGTCTTCGGCAATGTGCGGGTGCGCGGCGAAATCTCGGGCTATCGCGGGCCGCATTCCTCAGGTCATGCCTATTTCGCGCTGAAGGACGACCGTGCCCGGCTCGACGCCGTGGTGTGGAAGGGCACGATGAGCCGGCTGAAGTTCCGCCCCGAAGAGGGGATGGAAGTGATCGCCACCGGCAAACTCACCACCTATCCCGGCAAGTCCAACTATCAGATCGTCATCGACAATCTGGAGCCGGCCGGCGCCGGCGCCCTGATGGCGCTGCTGGAAGAGCGCAAACGGCGGCTGCAGGCCGAGGGCCTGTTCGACACCGGCCGCAAGCGGTTGCTGCCATTCATGCCGCGCGTCATCGGCGTCGTCACCTCGCCAACAGGGTCCGTCATCCGCGACATCATCCACCGCATCAAGGACCGGTTTCCGCTGCACATCCTGGTCTGGCCGGTACGTGTGCAGGGCGAAACGTCAGGCGCGGAAGTGACCGCCGCGGTCAACGGCTTCAACACGCTGGCCCAGGATGGCGCCATCCAGCGCCCCGATCTGCTGATCGTGGCACGCGGCGGCGGCAGCCTCGAAGACCTCTGGGGCTTTAACGACGAGGCGCTCGCCCGTGCCGTTGCCGCCTCCGCGATTCCGGTGATTTCGGCCGTAGGCCACGAGACCGACTGGACGCTGATCGATCTCGTCGCGGATGTGCGGGCACCGACCCCGACCGGTGCGGCCGAGATTGCAGTGCCGGTGAAGGCGGACCTTGAAGCCACGCTTGCCGGCCTCGGCGCGCGGCTCAAGGCGGCGGTCCTGCGCAATTTCGAACGCAAGCGGCAGGCAGCCCGTGCGGCCGCCCGTGCTCTCCCCTCGCCCGATCAATTGCTGGCGCTGCCGCGGCGACGCCTCGATGATGCGACGAGCCGGCTCGGCCGCGGCCTGATGGTCTCCACCGAACGAAAGCGGGCACGGTTCTTCGCTGTAAAGCTGACACCGGCGATGCTGTCCCAGCGGATTGCCGAGGCGCGGCGCACCAACGAGCGCAATCTTTTGCGGGCACAAGGGGCGCTACGTGCGTTGGCAAGAGCCCGACGTGCGGAATTAAATCGTGCGGCGGACCAGTTGCCAAAATGCGCCAGAGCATCGCTGCAGCGGCACAGGCAGCAACTGGCTTTGCTGCAAGGCCGCATCACGATCGAGCCCACAGCGCGGCGGCAACGCGTGCAGAGGGATTTCCTGACAGCATTAACCAGACGCGGCACGCAAGCCGTGGTGCTCAGGCTGGAGCGTTTGCGCGGCCGCGTTGTCCAAGCCGACAGGCTGATGGCGACGCTGTCGCACAAGGCGGTGCTGGCACGCGGCTTCGCGTTGGTGAAGGACGCCGACGGAGCGGTGATCAAGCAGGCGTCCGAGGTGGCGTCGGGAATGGCGCTTTCGCTTGAGTTCGCGGACGGCACCGCCGATGCGATTGCAACCAGCGGCACGGCAAAACCGAAAGCGGTGGCCAAACCAGCAGCCAGGACCAAAGAGCCCGGCAACCAGGGATCGCTGTTCTGAGACCATGACCGACAATCCGGACCATCTGGCAACGCCTTCCGGCAAGCCGCGCGCGCGGAGTTTCGGCATCGGCTTCGACGGGACACCCGGGCCGTTCAACGCGATCACCGATGTGCCCGGCGTGGCGGTCGGTTACGCGACGGTGATTTCCGGCGACGGCGCGCTCGTCGTCGGCCGGGGTCCGGTGCGCACCGGCGTGACCGCGATCCTGCCCAGGCCGTGCGCCGACCTTGCCACGCCGGTCTTCGCCGGCATCTTCAGCCAGAACGGCAATGGCGAACTGACCGGCTCGCACATCGTCGAGGAAACCGGCGCTTTCAACTTTCCGATCACCATCACCAACACGCATTCCTGCGGTGTCTCACGCGACGGCACGCTGCGCTGGATGCAAAGCGTGCTGTCGGCGGCGCTCGACAGCGCCTGGGGCCTGCCGGTGGCGGCGGAGACCTATGACGGCTTCCTCAACGACATCAACGGCCACCATTTGACTTTTGAGCACGTCGCCCAGGCCCTCGACGGTGCGACCAGCGGACCGATCGAGGAAGGCAGCGTCGGCGGCGGCACCGGCATGATCACCTTCGGCTTCAAGGCAGGTTCAGGGACCGCGTCGCGCGTCGTCGAATGGCAAGGCCATGCCTACACCGTCGGCGCCTTCGTGCAGTCGAATTTCGGCAAGCGACACAATTTTACCATTCGTGGTCTGCGTGCCGGGCCGGAACTCGTCGAACCGGCGATCCACGAAGGTGCGCCGCGCGCCGAAAAGGGCTCGATCATCGCCGTCATCGCCACCGATGCGCCGTTCCTGCCGCACCAGATGAAGCGGCTGGCACGCCGGGTGCCGCTCGGCGTCGCCATGACCGGCGGCTTCGGCTATCACAGCTCCGGCGATATTTTTCTCGCCTTCTCGACCGCTAATCCCGCAGCGGCTCTGGCGCCGTCAGGCAGCATCGCCAGTGCCGATTTCATCCCTGACACCGACATCGATCCGTTTTTCGACGCGGTGATCCAGGCCGTGGAGGAAGCGATCCTCAACGCGCTGGTCGCCAATGACGACATGAGCGGACGCGACGGCAATTTCGTGCCGGCGCTGCCGAAGGCCTGGCTGAAAGAAAAATTTGGCTGAAAGCGATCGTTGAAACGAAAACGCGGGCCAAACAAAGCCCGCGTGTTTCAGATGGGGGTCGCCCCCTAGAGCAGTTCACCGTTCACGGAAACGGCGAACCGCTCCAATTTCTTGTCTCGACGCAATTCCCAAGGGAAAGCGCTATGCGCTATTCCCGGGAAAACCGTTTCACATTTTTCCTGGAATTGCTCTAAGCGGTCATTCCGCGGCTTTGCTGGACGCCTGCTGCTGCTCGTCGGCCTCGGCCGCTTCCTCGAGCCTGGAGGCAATGAGTTCCTTGATGTCGCCGACTTCCTCCTGGATATCCTCCAGGGGTATGCCGACTTCGGCCGCCTTGGCGGCGCATTCCTTGGCCAGTGTCTCGGCCTGCTTCTCGATCCGGGCCTCGGAAGGCTGGCAGTGGACCTTTTCGCCGATCCATTCCTGCAAGAATTCGATCGCGTGTTCACTCATACTGCTATTCCCTTGCGGCAAAGCCGGTTGGTAATCATAAACGTCGGCACCCAGTAAAGGATGCATGTCCCCATTCCAGCCGAGTCGCGGTCACTCGGCAAGCCGATACCGTCCAAGGTCCACAGAGCCATAGGAAATCGAAGGGTCAAGAACATTTTCTGATTCTGGAGGAGTCGGTACCGTTGGCTGGTCACACCCAGCGTTGCGCCACTGTTTCTATTTGCTTTTTTCCGGTTTCCGAGCCGATTTTCGTCACAATAGATGGCGCAACACACAACACATTTACAGTTGCTTCGGGGTGCTGCCCTCAGGCGCGCGGATCGAAGCCGCCGCTATATAGTGACATCTTCATGCAATGTCGACTCCGCTCGCCATCCTGCTTCTTTCCGCCGCGCCGAAGGGCGGAAACAAGCTGGGATGGACAACCTTGCCGCAGGGTTCAAGCTTCAGACGTGCACAGCCAAGACCGCCGCGCAGTCGCCGGCCTTGACCAGGCCGGGGAAATGCCGCGCCGCCAGCATGCCCGACATTTTTGCCCGGATTTCCTGGGGGGCGATGCCGGTGCGACCGGTGGAATGGATGCGGGCCAGCACCGCGCCTTCTTCGACGGGCTCGCCAAGATCGATCATGGTTTCGATCATGCCGTCATCCTCGGCGAACGAAAAACAATCGCCCGATGGCATGTCGAGCCACTGCGTCGGGCTCTTCTCGACCGCCCCGGCAACGATGCCGGTATGACGCAGCACATTGAGAATACCGCGCCGCGCGATCCGTACGGTTTGCGCGCGGGAGGTCCCGCCGCCGCCAAGCTCGGTGCTGACAAAGACCTTGCCCATCTCCTCGGCAGCCGTGTCGTACATGCCGACAGCGTCGATCTCGATCATGCGCATCGAGAACGGGGCAGAAAATGCCGCAACCGCGTCGAAAGCTTTCTGTTCCAGTGGCTTGTCGGGCAAAGTGTGCGCGGCGCAGAACGGCACGAAGTCCAGTGTCCTGCCGCCGGAATGGAAGTCGAACACGATGTCGGCGCGAGGCAGCAACTCACGTTGAAAATAGTCGGCGATCTTCTCGGTCACCGTGCCGTCCGGCCGGCCGGGAAAGCTGCGGTTCATATTGCCCTTGTCGATCGGCGAGGTGCGAGTGCCAGCGCGGAAGGCTGGATAGTTCATCGCCGGCACGATGATCACGGTACCGCTGACATGCCTGGGATCGAGCGTGCGGGCGAGGTCGTAGAGCGCCAGCGGCCCCTCATACTCGTCGCCATGGTTGCCGCCGGTCAGCAGTGCTGCCGGCCCCTTGCCGTTGCGGATGACGCAGATCGGAATCATCACCGAGCCCCACGCCGAATCGTCGCGGCTGTAGGGCAGGCGCAGGAAACCATGCTGGACGCCGTCACGGTCGAAATCCACCGTCGGCGCGATCGGTGATGGGCGTAGACTCGACATCGGGTTCAATCCTTCACCACCAGTTTGCGCGGCACATTGGCCAGGCACTCTACACCGGTTTCGGTGATCAGGATGGACTCGGTGATCTCCAGTCCCATCGTTTCCAACCACAGGCCGGTCATGAAGTGGAAGGTCATGCCCGGTTTGAGCTCGGTGCGGTCGCCGGGACGCAGGCTCATCGTGCGTTCGCCCCAGTCCGGCGGATAGGACAAGCCGATCGGATAGCCGGTGCGGTTGTCCTTGACGATGCCGTATTTCTTCAGCACGTCGAAGAAGCCATTGGCGATATCCTCGCAGGTGTTGCCGGGTTTCGCTGCCGCCAGGCCCGCTTCCATGCCCTCCAGCGTTGCCTTCTCGGCATCGAGGAATTCCTGCGTCGGCTTGCCGAGGAAAACGGTGCGCGACAGTGGGCAATGGTACCTGTTGTAGCAACCGGCGATTTCGAAGAAGGTGCCCTCGCCCCGCTGCATCGGTTTGTCGTCCCAGGTCAAATGCGGCGCCGAGGCGTCGGCCCCCGACGGCAACAACGGCACGATCGCCGGATAGTCGCCGCCAATTCGCCCCTCTGGGCCGTCGACGCCGCGCGTGCCGGCATCATAGATCTCGGCGACGAGATCGCATTTGCGCATGCCGACCTCGATCTTGTCTACGATGCGCTGGTGCATCGCCTCGACGATGCGGGCGGCCTTGCGCATATAGTCGATCTCGGTCGGGCTCTTGACCGCGCGCTGCCAGTTGACCAATGCGGTGGCGTCGACGAAGCGGGCGTTGGGCAGATGCCTCTGCAGCGATGCGAAAGCGGCGGCAGAGAACCAGTAATTGTCCATCTCGACGCCGATGGTGAGCTTGCCCCAGCCGCGATCGGCAAGCACGCTCGACAAGAAATCCATCGGGTGGCGCTCGGTCGACTGCACATAGTGATCGGCATAGCCGACGATGTTGTCATGCGCGAGATAGGCGGTGCGCTTGGCGCCGTTGGCGTCCTGGCCGCGGCCATACCACACGGGCTCGCCCGACGGCGGAACGATGACGGCCTGATGCACATAAAACGACCAGCCGTCATAGCCGGTCAGCCAAGCCATGTTGGAGGGATCGCTGACGATCAAGAGGTCGACGCCCTTCGCTTCCATGGCTTTGCGCGTCTTGGCTAGGCGTTCTGCATATTCGCCTCGCGAGAATTTCAGGTTCGGCTGCATTGTTCTTGGTCCTCGTTTGTTGGGCCTCGGAACCCGCTTCAACTTCGTTGAATCTGGCTCCAGTCAATTTTCTTGTTTGAGCATGATCCCTTCGGAAAACCGGTTCCCACTTTTCCGGATCATGCTAATTTTCTTGTTTGAGCATGATTTCTCCGGAAAACCGCTTCCCGCTTTTCCGGATCATGCTCCTGCGGCCAGCATCAGCTTTCGAAAATGGTCCCGGAATTGGCCGCCCGCGCACGGTCGCGGGCGAGCGTGGCTATTGCCGTATCCTGCACGCCGGTGCCGGTCAGGTCGGCAATGGTGATGTCCCCGGCCGAACGCCGGCCGTGTTTTGCGCCAGCGATGATCTGGCCAAGTTCGGTCACCTCCGCATCGCCAGCCACCACACCCGCCGCGATGGCATGATGCAGTTCGCCCAGGCGCCGCGTCTGGCGGGCACTGTCGGCGACATAGAGATCGGCCATGCGCAGGATTGCCGGGGCGATCTCGTTCTTGTGCTCGGCGTCGGAGCCCATCGCGGTGATGTGCTGGCCCGCGGAAACAAACCCCGCCTTGATCAGCGGCTCGGTCGCCGGCGTCGTGGTGACGATTATGTCGGCGCCGACGACCGCGTTTGCAGGGTCGGATTCGACGCGCACGGTGATGCCGAGCTTTTCGCGCAAGGCAGCGGCGGTCATCTCTGCCTTGGCGGCATCGCGCGCCCAGATGCGTGCCTCGGCGATCGGCCGCACCAGCATGAGTGCTTCGAGTTGCAGCCCGGCCTGAACGCCGGCACCGAAGATCGCGGCAACCGACGAGTCCTGCCGCGACAGATGTTTGGCGGCGACGGCACCGGCGGCGGCCGTGCGGATGTCGGTCAGATAACCATTGTCGAGCAGCAGCGCCTCGACCAGACCGGTTTTGGCCGACAACAGCACCATCATGCCGTTGACGCTGGGCAGGCCGAGCTTCGGATTGTCGAAGAAGCCGGGGCTGATCTTGATGGCGAAGCCATCGATGCCCGGCACATAGGCGGTCTTCACGTCGACCTCGCCGCGATGCTCGGGAATGTCGAGCCGCATGATCGGCGGCATAGCCACCGGCAGGGTGGCGAGCGCGCGGAAGGCGTTTTCAATGCAGGCTACGGCATCAAGATCGAGCGTCACGATCGCGCGCAATTCAGCTTCGGTGAGAATTGTAATCCGGCTCATGCTGCGCGCTCCTTGAGCGACGGTGCCTCGCCGCAAACGATCTTGCGGTGCAGGTCCATGTCGATGTTGCGGCCGGAAAGCAGAACAATCACCGGCCCGTCCGACCTGACCTTGCCGGCGAGCAGCGCCGCGATGCCGACCGCGCCGGCGCCCTCGGCGATCTCGCGTTCTCGTTCGTAGGCATGGCGGATCCCGGCGGCGATCTCGTCCTCGCCAAGCAGTATGACATCGTCGAGCAGGTCGCGGCACATGGCGAAGGTCAGCCGGTTGTCGAGGCCGATGCCGCCGCCGAGCGAATCCGCCAGCGTCGGCAACTCCTCCACCAGCACCGGATGGCCGGCATCGAGGCTGGCCTTCATCGCCGCACCGCGCGCCATCGAAACGCCGATGATTTTTGTCCCGGGATTGACGCCTTTGATGGCTGCGGCAACGCCGGAGGCGAGCCCGCCGCCAGAGAGCTGGACCAGAACGAGGGCAGCATCCGGGACCTGCTCGATCATCTCCAGCCCGAGCGTGCCTTGCCCGGCAATGATGGAAGGATGGTCGAAGGGTGGCAGCATCACCAGCCCCTCCTGCGCCACCAGCCGATCGACTTCCTGCTGGGCATCGTCCTGGCTGTTGCCGACGATGCGGACTTCCGCGCCAAGCCGGCGGATTTCGTCGAGCTTGTTGCCCGGCACCAGCCGCGACATGCAGATCACCGCGCGCATGCCTTCGAGCTTCGCCGCATGGGCAAGCGCCCGGCCATGATTGCCGGTCGACGCCGCGACCGCGCCGCGCGCCTTCTCGTCGGCGCTCAGCGAAGCGACGGCATTCGAGGCGCCGCGCAGCTTGAAGCTGCCGGTGGTTTGGCGATGTTCGAGCTTGAGGTGAACCTGTGCGCCCAACTGTTCGGAAAGACTCGGGGACAGCACGGTCGGCGTACGCTCGACCTTGCCGGCGATGCGCTCACGCGCGGCGCGAATGTGTTCTAGCGTAACCTGTGTCATGATCATCAATCACGCGGCAATGGCAGCGTCATCAGACGGCCGGATTCGGGATGGGCTGTCTCGTCGCCGCAAAGCCGCAGACAATTCCAGGCGGTCGCCTGGTTGCTGGTCACCACGGGACGGCCGATCGCCTTTTCCATGCCGGTGACCGCGAGGGCAGCACGCAGCGCCGTGCAGGACACGAACAGCGCGTCGGCGCTGGCATCGGTCGCATCACGCGCCAGATCGACAAGCGCTGCCGGGGCGATGCGCGCCATCTCGCGGTCGTCCTCGAAGCCGAGACAGGTGAAGCTGGCGATGTCGAACCCCCGCGCCGCGAAATAGGCCGCCATCGGCCTAGATGTCTCGACCGTGTAGGGCGTGAGAATGCTGATCCTGTTTGCGCCGAGCGCACGCAGCCCGCGTACGCCCGCCCTCGGCGGCGTGACGACGGGCACGCCGGGTTTGGCGGCCTGGATCGCGGCCTCGATCTCGGCATCGCCGATCACCACCGAGGCCGACGTGCAGGAATAGCAGATGGCATCAAGCGGCTCATCCGGAAGGATCAGGGCCGCGCCCGCCGTCAGCGCCGGCTGCATCTTGCGCAGATTTTCCGGTGTCGTCGGGTTGGCGTAGGGAATGCGCGCGACGTAGACGCCGATCCGCTCGCTCGCCACCATGCGGCGAAAATCCGGCTCGCTGGTGTGGTCGGTAGCCAGGATGATCAGGCCGACGCGACGCTCAAGCGGGCGCGCATCCAGTGACGGCCGTTTCGGATAGACCTTTATCTCGGGCAAGGGTTTCATCGGTTACCTCTCGATCTTGCCGTAGCGGCGTTCCAGCCAGCGTAGCAGAATGACCGAAAACAGACTGATGACGAGGAAGAAAGCACCGACCAGCGTGATCGGCTCGATGTAGCGATAATAGGTGTTGGCGACGCTTTTCGCCTGGTTCATCAACTCCAGCACGGTGATCGCCGACAGCAGCGGCGTTTCCTTGAACATGGCGATGAAATAATTGGCCAGCGCTGGGATCATCGGCGGAATGGCCTGCGGAATGATGATGTGGGTCCAGGTCTGCCTGGCGCCCAGATTACACGCCTTGGCTGCCTCCCATTGGCCGCGCGGCACATTGTCGATGCCGGCGCGGTAGACTTCCGCCGTGTAGGTGCCGTAGTGCAGCCCGAGCCCGATGACACCGGCCACCAGCGGCGGCAACAGGATGCCGATGTCGGGCAGTACGTAGAAGATGAAATAGAGCTGCACCAGCAACGGCGTGCCGCGAATGAACTCGGCCAGGAAGCCGACCGTGCGCGACAACGCCTTGTTGGGCGAGCGGCGCGCCAGCGCGATGCCAAGACCGACGATCGCCGCCAGCACCGAACCGAGCAGCGTCGCCAGGATGGTGATCTTCACCCCCTGGATCAGCGTCGGCATGATTTCCCAGACGAAATTCCAATCCCATTCCATCAGCAGGCCCAATTTATCAGAAAGGCATTCGCCATCAGACGCGCATCCCATCGAGGCCGCGCGCCATGCGGCGTTCCAGCGAGCGCACGCCCCATGAGATGAGCAGCGCCAGGATGAAATAGATGAACAGGATGGTGGTGAAGGGCACCATGGTGTTACCGGTCTGGGCGCGCACCACCTGCGCCTGGAAGGTCAGGTCGGTGAGCGAGATCAGCGACACAACGGCGGTCGCCTTGAGCAGTTCGATGGCGTTGTTGCCGAAGGTGGGCAACATCACCAGCAGCGCCTGCGGCAAGATGATGTGACGCATGGCTTGCCAGCGGCCGAGATTGAGCGCGGTGCAGGCCTCGTATTGTTCGCGGCCGATCGACTGGATGGCGCCACGCACCACTTCGGCGGCATAGGCGCCGACATTGAGGCCGAGCGCCAGCACGCCGGCCTGCAGCGGCGTCAGCGAAATACCGGCAAAAGGCAGCACGAAATAGGCCCAGAACAACTGCACGAAGATCGAGGTGCCACGAAAGAATTCGATATAGGCGGTGGCCAGCGCGCGCAGCACGAAGAAACGCGACAGCCGCCCCATCCCGGCGAGAAAGGCCATGAACAGGGCAAGCACCGACCCCATCAGCGTCAGCTCGATGGTGACAAGCGCTCCCTGCAATATCAGGCCGACATAGCCGGACCACTGGGTCATCTAGGTTCCAACGTTGGTTTAGCTCCTTCTCCCCGTTGACGGGGAGAAGGTGCCGGCAGGCAGATGAGGGGCGGCGCTAAACTCTCAGAAGTTGGCGCTGCCCCTCGTCCGGCCCTTCGGGCCACCTTCTCCCCGTGAAACGGGGAGAAGGAAAAAGAAAAGCCCTACTTCGCCGCGCAGAGCTTGTCGCGCGTCGTCGACATCGCCGCTGCCGCCGAGAAGCCGTAGGGCTCGATGATCTTGGCGAACTCGCCCGATGTCTTCAGCTTGGCCAGTTCGACGTCGAAGGCGTCGCGCAGCGCCTCGTCGCCCTTCTTGAAGGCGGCGCCGTCGCAATAGACCGGCGCGCCCTGCACCGGCGCGATGACTTCGAGGTTCGGATCATTGGCTTTCTTGACCAGGTCGTTGATCGACAGAACAGGCAGCGAGTAAACGTCGATGCGGCCATCCTGCAGCATCTTCACGCCGCTCTGGCCATCCGGCACAACGATGACACGCTCGCGCGGCACGCCGGCATTGAGCGCCAGTTTCTCTTCGGTGCCGCCGCCGGGCGCGCCGATGGTTGCGGTGGCGTCCTTGGCGACATCCTCATAGCTCTTGAAACCCTTCGGATTGCCCTTCTTCACCAGCATCGCCTCGGCGTCGCACAGCACCGGTTCCGAATAGGCAACGGCGGCGCAGCGCTCCGGCTTCATGAACAGGCCGGCGGTGACGACGTCGAAGCGCCCGGCCTGCAGGCCGGGGATCATCGCGCCGTACTCCGAGATCGAGGCGACGATGTCGGCGACGCCGAGGCGCTTGAAGATCTCGCGCGCCACATCGGGCGCAGCGCCCGAAACCTTGCCGTCGGCGGCGACCGCCGTATAGGGCGGCTCGTTGGCGATGGCGACGCGGGCAAAGCCTTGCGCCTTGAGCTGCTCGAGCTTGCTGTCGTCGGCCGAACCGGCGGTCGAGGCGGCCAGCACCGCGGTTAGCGCAAGGCCGGCGACACCGGCCAGAATGCCAAGTTTCTTCATTGTTCCCAACTCCTTGTTTCTTGTCTTGCTTTTGTTCCGGATGGCCTCGCCACCCCTGGCATTGCGGTCAGACGCGATGTCCGGCCGCGATGATCTTCTTCAGGAAGCCTTGCGTACGCTCCTGCTTTGGATTGCGGAAAATCTCGTCGGGCTTGCCTTCCTCGACGATCTTGCCGCGATCGAAGAACAGCACCCGGTCGGCGAAATCATGGGCAAAACCCATCTCGTGGGTGACCAGCAGCATGGTCATGTCGGTTTCGGCGGCGAGCTTGCGCATGACGTTCATCACCTCCTCGACCAACTCCGGATCGAGCGCCGACGTCACCTCGTCGAACAGCATGATCTTCGGCGACAGCGCGAGTGCTCGGGCGATCGCGACGCGTTGCTTCTGCCCGCCGGACAATTGCGCCGGCATGCTTTTAGCCTTGTCGGCCATGCCGACCATCTCGAGCAGTTCCATCGCCCGCTTTTCGGCGGCCGCACGCGGCGTGCCCTTGGTCAGCATCGGCGCCAAAGTGACATTGTCGATGACGCATTTGTGCGGAAACAGGTTGAACAGCTGGAAGACCATGCCGATCTTCTGGCGCATCCTTGTGAGGTGCCGCTCGTCGGCGGGCAGCAACTGGCCGTTGCGCTCCATGTGGTAGAGTTGCTCGCCGTCGATCTGGATATGACCGCCATCGATGCGCTCCAGCGTCATCAGGATGCGCAGGATCGTCGTCTTGCCCGAGCCCGACGGGCCGATCAGCGCCAGCTTCTCGCCAGGCATGACCTGCATCGACAGGCCGTCCAGCACTTTGAACGTGCCGAAGCTTTTGGAAATGGCGTCGATCTTGATGATGGGCGTGGGCACTGCGGTTCCCCGTCCTGGAGAGGTCTATGCTCTTAACGATGCGGAACGCGCCAAATCATGTCAATTGGGAAAATAATACCATGACAATTATTCTGATTCCGCACAATTTCCGAGCACTTCGGCCTAGATAGCGAGCAACAGATGTTCCGGATCGCCAAGCAAAAGCTTGGTGACAACGCCGAGGCCGGCGCGCAGTTCCCCTTCAGTGGTCGAGCCCAGCGAGATGCGCACCGCCGGATGCCAGGGCGCATCCGAAATGCGGAAGGATGTGCCGGGCGCGATCGCCACGCCCTGCAGCCGGGCCTGGGCGACAAAACTTTCCTCGGCGCGGTCGGCGGGCAGTTGCAGCCAGACATGCAGCCCGTCGCGCCGGGCGCGATAGTCGACCCCGGCCAGCACCTCCGCCGCGATATCCAGCCGCCGACGCAGCGCCGCGCGCTGCCAGTGGACAAGTTCCATCGCGGTGCCGTCGGTCACCCATTTGGTGGCGATCTCGGCCACCAGCGGCGTCGCCATCCAGTTCGAGACCAGATGCCGGTTGGCGACGGCGGCGACATAGCGGTCGGGCGCGGCGAGATAGCCGATGCGCAAGCCTGGCACCACGATCTTGGTAAAGGAGGTGACGTAGAGCGTGCGCTCTGGCGCAAACGCGGCGACCGGCGGCGGCCGGTCCTCGACCAGCGGGCCGAGCACATCGTTCTCGATGATGGCGATGTCGTGCTTGCGTGCGACGGCGGCGATCTGCTCGCGCCGCGCCGCATCCATCAGCGTCGCCGTCGGATTGATCACCGAGGGCTGCACGAAGACGGCGCGGATATCGGAAAGCCGGCAAGCCTCGTCCAGCGCTTCCGGGATCAGCCCATTGTCATCAATCGGCAGCCCCTCGAGATTGAAGCCGAGATAGCGGGCCAGCGGCACCAGCGTATGGTGGCCGATCGCCTCGGTGGCAACCGTCGAGCCCGGCGGCGCCACGCTCATCAGCGCCACCGTCATGCCGGCGGTGGCGCCGTTGGTCAGGCTTATGTTCTGCGCGGAGGTGTCGAGCCCGCACAGTCGAAGCCATTCGACCGCCACCGCGCGGTGACGTGGAAACACCATGTTGGGACGGAACGAAAGTGCCGAACTCGACGGCAGATTCTCCGCCAGCCAGCCCAGCGCCTGCTTCAGCCGCTCCAGATGCATCGGTTCGCAGACAGGCTTCAGGATCGACAGATCGATGACTTCGCCGAGCCGCTCCGGCAGATAAGGCGGTTCCGGCTCGCGGCGCTGCGTCTGGACGAAACTGCCGCGGCCGATCTCGCCCGAAATCAGGCCGCGGCGGATCAATTCCTCATAGGCGCGGCTGACGGTCTGCACCGAAAGTTTGAGGTCGTCGGCCAGTCGGCGGTGGGTCGGCAGCCGCGCACCATTGGCAAGGCGCCCGTCATGGATGGCGCGCGCGAACTGGTCGGCAAGCGACTGATAGGCTGGCCGTCGGATGAGCTTGGGATCGGGACGCCACAATGTCATGACTTATTAGAGATCGAAATCAGTGCAATTGACAATCGAAATAATGCGCCCTCATGGTACCGTCGACGAAAAAGTGGGCCCTTATGACTTCAGCGAAACTCGACCCGATCGACCTGAAAATCCTCGACGCCATCCAGCGAGACGGACGCATCACCAAGCTGGCGCTGGCCGAACAGGTCGGCCTGTCGCCGACGCCGTGCTGGATGCGGCTGCGCAAGCTGGAAAAGGCCGGCATCGTCTCGGGCTATCACGCCAGGATCGCCATGCGCGTCGTCGCCCCCGTCGCCACCGTGCTGATGGAGGTGACGCTGGCCAACCACCGCCAGGCCGATTTCGACCGCTTCGAGCGCGTCATCCGCGACATTCCCGAGATCGTCGCCTGCTGGTCCGTCGGCGGCGGCGTCGACTATGTGCTGAAGGTGATGGCGCGCGACATCGACGCCTACCAGCGCCTGGTCGATGGCTTGCTCGAGCGTGAAATCGGCATCGATCGCTACTTCACCTACATCGTCATCAAGACAGTGAAGGACGAGATTGCGCTGCCCATAGCCGACCTTTTGCCGGCGTCGGCTTGAGGTCGATCTCCCCTACTGTACACCCCAGGAGACTGATCGAAACACCCGTCACTTCGTCATCCACGGGCGGAGCAAAGAGCGCAGCGACGCGGCGCAGACCCGAGGATGACGAAGGCGGGGAGCTTTCGGCCAATCTCCAGGGTTTAGTAGCGCCCATCGGCCAGTAGAGAGATCATCTGCGCCCACGGGCCAATAGAGACAATCTCTCTCTATGGGGCTGTCCAAACAGCCTCTCTGTCCGCATAGGACGGATAGTCTTCCCCGCATCATTCCGAACCGGGAGGCCTCGAACCATGTCCGCGCATTTTGCCCGCTCGCATCGCCATGAAGCGCTCGATCGCCTCGTCGACCGCCGGCTGCTGCGTGAGCTCGCCTATGTCGATGGCCACTGGACTGCAAGCGAAGCTGCTGAAAGCTTCGAAGTCACCGATCCGGCCACCGGCACCACCGTCGCTTTCGTCGCCGCGCTCGATGGCAAGCAGACGACAAAGGCGATCGATGCAGCCGCGTGCGCCTTTCCGGCCTGGCGTTCACTGTTGCCGCAGGAGCGCTCGAGGATCCTGCGAAAATGGTTCGAGCTGATCATCGCCGCAAAGCAAGACCTCGCTCTGCTGATGACACTGGAACAGGGCAAGCCGCTGCGGGAGTCGCTCGGTGAAATCGACTATGCCGCTTCCTTCGTCGAATGGTATGCGGAAGAAGCAAAACGTCTGAACGCCGAGAGCGTAACAAGCCATCTGCCGAACGCCGAAATGATGGTGCGGCGTGAACCGCTCGGTGTCGTCGGTGTCGTCACGCCGTGGAATTTTCCGGCGGCGATGCTGACCCGCAAGGCGGCGGCAGCTCTGGCCGCCGGCTGCACCATCGTCGCGCATCCCTCCTCGGAAACGCCGTTGTCGGCGCTGGCGCTGGCCGAACTTGGCGAACGCGCCGGCCTGCCTGCAGGCGTCTTCAACATCGTCACCGGCAAAGCCGCGACAATCGTCGGACGGATGTGCGAAGATCCGCGCGTTCGCGCCATGAGTTTCACCGGCTCGACCGAGATCGGCCGGCTGATCGCCGCGCAGAGTGCGCCGACGATGAAGCGGCTGGTGATGGAGCTTGGTGGCCATGCACCGCTGATCGTCTTTGCCGATGCCGATCTGGACAAAGCGCTTAACATTGCCATCGATGCCAAATTCGCCACGTCGGGCCAGGACTGCCTCGCCGCCAACCGCATGTATATCCAGCGTCCGATCTACGATCGCTTCTGCGCAGCTTTCGCCCAGCGCATCGAGACGCTGCGGACCGGCAATGGCCTTGCCGACGATACCAACATCGGTCCGCTGATGCATGAGCGCGCCGTCAAGAAGGTCGAGGAACAGGTCGCCGACGCACTGACCCACGGCGCGCGCTGCCTCACCGGCGGCAAGCGCCATGAGACCGGGCCGCTATTCTACCAGCCGACGCTGCTGGCCGATGTCGCGGACGAAGCGCTGATCATGCGCGAAGAAACCTTTGGACCGGTTGCCGCCGTGACGCCGTTCGACAGCGAGGACGAGGTGATCGCCCGCGCCAACGCCACCGAATATGGCCTCGTCGCTTATGTCGTGACCGAGAACGGCGCCCGCCAGCAGCGCATGGGCCGCGCGCTCGACTACGGAATGGTCGCCATCAACCGCGTCAAGATCACCGGCGCGCCGATACCGTTCGGCGGCGTCAAGCAATCCGGCATCGGCCGCGAAGGCTCGCGCCACGGGCTCGAAGCCTTCACCGATCTGAAGTATCTCTGCCTGGACATCTCGTAATTCGTCCGGCCATCCCTCAAGGAGTCAAAAAATGCTCGATCAGTCCAACGAACTCGCCGCCTGGGATCGCGATCACTTGTTCCATCCCTCGACCCATATGGGCACGCACGCGCGTGGCGAGAGCCCGACGCGCATCATGGCCGGCGGTGAAGGCGTCACCGTGTGGGACAACAATGGCAAGAAGAGCCTCGATGCGTTCGCCGGCCTCTATTGCGTCAATGTCGGCTACGGCCGTCAGAAGATCGCCGATGCCATCGCCGCCCAGGCGAAGAACCTCGCCTACTACCACGCCTATGTCGGCCACGGCACCGAGGCCTCGATAACGCTGGCCAAGATGATCATCGACCGCGCGCCGAAGGGCATGTCGAGGGTGTATTTCGGCCTGTCGGGATCGGACGCCAACGAAACCAACATCAAGCTGATCTGGTATTACAACAACGTGCTCGGTCGGCCGGAGAAGAAGAAGATCATCTCGCGCTGGCGCGGCTATCACGGCTCGGGCGTGATGACGGGATCGCTGACCGGGCTCGACCTGTTCCACAACGCCTTCGACCTGCCGCGCGCGCCGATCCTGCACACCGAGGCGCCCTACTATTTCCGCCGCGCCGACCGCTCGATGAGCGAGGAGCAGTTCTCGCAACACTGCGCCGACAAGCTCGAGGAGATGATCCTGGCCGAGGGGCCGGAAACGGTCGCCGCCTTCATCGGCGAGCCGATCCTCGGAACCGGCGGCATCGTGCCGCCGCCCGCCTTCTACTGGGAAAAGATCCAGGCGGTGCTGAAGAAATACGACGTGCTGCTGGTCGCCGACGAAGTGGTGACGGGCTTCGGCCGGCTGGGCACCATGTTCGGCTCCGACCACTATGGCATCAAGCCGGACCTGATCACCATCGCCAAGGGTCTGACCTCGGCCTACGCGCCGCTATCGGGCGTCATCGTCGCCGACAAGATGTGGCAGGTGCTGGTGCAAGGCTCCGACAAGCTCGGCTCGCTCGGTCATGGCTGGACCTATTCGGCGCATCCGATCTGCGTTGCCGCCGGCGTCGCCAATCTCGAATTGATCGACGAGATGGACCTGGTGACAAATGCCCGCGAGACAGGCGCCTATTTCCGCGCCGAGCTGGCCAAGGCGGTCGGCGGCCACCAACATGTCGGCGACGTGCGCGGCGACGGCATGCTGGCAGCGGTCGAGTTCGTTGCAGACAAGGACGACCGGGTGTTCTTCGACGCTTCGCTCAAGATCGGGCCGCAGGTGGCGACAGCGCTTGCCGCAAGCGGCGTCATCGGCCGCGCCATGCCGCAGGGTGATATCCTGGGCTTCGCGCCGCCGCTCTGCCTGACCCGTGAGGAAGCCGACATCGTCGTTTCGAAGACCGCCGATGCGGTCAAGAGCGTGTTCGCCAATCTCTGAGATCGACCATGAATGCCATGACTAAGAATGCCATGACCAGAACCCTCCCCGCCACCATGGCCGCCGTGCTGCTCACCGGGCACGGCGGACCGGAGAAACTCGTCTACCGCGGCGATGTGAAAGTGCCCTCGCCTGCTCCTGGTGAGGTGCTGGTGAAAGTCAGCGCCTGCGGGATGAACAACACCGATGTCTGGGTGCGCCAGGGCGCCTATGGCACGGAAGAGGACGCGGCCGCGGTGTCGACATGGCGGCGCCAGGGCAACACGCTGAGCTTCCCGCGCATCCAGGGCACCGATACTGTCGGCACCATCGCCGCTGTCGGCGAGGGTGTTTCGCCTGACCGTATCGGCGAACGGGTAATGGTCGATTTCTCCATCTACAATCGCGACGACGATTCGCTCGCCGACATCGACTATATGGGCCACGGCCGCGACGGCGGTTACGCCGAGTACCAGGCCGTGCCGGCCGAGAATGCCCATGTCGTCGACACGGACATGACCGATGTCGAACTCGCCACCTTCTGCTGCGCCTATCTGACCGGCGAACAGATGCTGGAACGCGCGGGCCTGAAAGCCGGCGAACGCGTGCTGGTCACCGGCGCCTCGGGCGGCGTAGGCTCCGGCATCGTGCAATTGGCACGGGCGCGCGGCGCCGTCCCCTATGCCGTCGTCGGCAGGGGCAAGGAGCAGGCGGTGCGCGACATCGGCGCCGAGGCTGTCATCACCCGTGGCGTTGCCGACCTGCCGCAAGCCGTGGCGGAGGCGACCGGCGGCCAGCCGATCGACGTTGTCGCCGACCTCGTCGGCGGCGCCATCTTCAACGACCTGTTGCGTATTTTGAGACCCGAGGGCCGCTACACCACCGCCGGCGCGATCGCCGGCCCGGTCGTGCAGCTCGATCTCAGGACCATGTACCTGAAGCAATTGCAGCTGCATGGCTCGAGCCAAGGCACGCGCGCGGATTTTCGCCGCATCGTCGGGTACATCGAGGCGAAGAAAATCCGGCCACTGGTCGGCGGAGTCTACAAGCTCTCCGATTTCCACCATGCGCAGGCGGATTTCATCGCCAAGGATTTCGTCGGCAAGCTGGTGGTGGTGCCGGATGCGATGTGGGGTTCGGCTGGCTGAATAACCTATGCCTCAACACTGCCTCGATGCGGAAATGATTGCGCCGTCCGAAACCAGCACGAAAAATGGCCGGGCTCGAATACGGCCCGGCCAAAAGAAGGTCAAAACCTTCAGAGGGGAACACCGTCCGGCGGAATGGGAGGAAACCGCCGAACGGTTTTACCTATTTGAGCTTATTTCGACGGCTTGGCGACGAATGGAATTCCAAAAAATATCGAAAACGACAAAAATTCGTGCTCAGCAGCCCTCACGAGCCCGCGGCTCCGGTCTGCAGAAGATCGGCATAGTGGCGGCGTGCCACGTCGGGATGTGAACGCAGCCGGCTCTTGAGCACATTGGTCCCGACATCGCGGAACAATGGGTTGTCGGGATCGCTCGCCGGACCGCGCGCTTGCGCCGCCAGTTCCTCGGAAAGGCCGAAAAGCGGGATGGTGGCATCCAGCCGCGCGCTGAAGAAGAAGGGAACGGAAATCCGCTCGACGCCGGCAGGCGGCGTCACGACACGGTGCACGGTGGCGCGCAGATAGCCATTCGATGCCAGTTCGAGCAGTTCGCCGATGTTGACCACCAGCGTTCCGGGGAGCGGGTCGACATCCACCCAGCTTCCGTCATATTCGACCTGCAGCCCCTTGTTGTCGTCCTGCAGAAGCAGGGTCAGGAAGCCGCCATCCTTGTGCGCGCCGACGCCCTGGTCGCCTTCGGTCGCGTCACGGCCGGGATAGCGCACGATCTTCATGCGATGGTTGGGCGAGTCGCGGTAGATCGCGTCGAACGCGTCCTCGGGCTGATCGAGCGACAGTGCGAAGGCTTTCAGCAGCCGGATCGCCACCGCCGTCGCCTTGGTCTGCCATGCCAGCAGCGCCGGCTTGAGCTCCGGCAACGCCTGGGGCCACTGGTTCGGCCCTTGCAGCCGTGTCCAGGGTGCTACTCCCGGCCCTTGCGGGATGGGCTGGCGCTCGACGCCGATGTCGAGCTGCTCGCGCCAGTCGGCCGCGCCCCTGGTCAGTTCGCCGCCGGCACGGGTGTAGCCGCGAAACTGCGGGGATTTGACCATTTCGATGGCCAGCTTGTCGGCTTCCGGCAATGCGAAGAACCGGCGCGAGGCATCAAGCACGTCGTCGATCTCCGCGGCGGAAATTCCGTGGCCGCCGAGGTAGAAGAAGCCGACGTCCCGGGCTGCCGTACGCAGGTCCAGGAGAAAGGTGCGATGCTCGGACGCACCTTGTTCGAGACGGCTGAGATCGAGCACCGGCACAATTCTGGGCATGGTCGGGTTCCTTCTTTTCTCTGCCTTGCCTGGGAGAGGTAGAAGCGACCACAGGCAGGAGATCCGAGCACGGATCGCGCCTCCAAAGTGGCACGCGACGACCGCCGATCAAAGCAACGGGCACTCCAATCTGGTCCGAATGGAAGAACGCCGGCGCTGCGAATTGTGGCCTGTCGGCAAATAATGTTCCAAGCTGGTCCCGCAATGCATCGCGCGTGCCGTCTTTCGAGCGCGATCGTCCAATGGTGGGCGTGGCCGAAGAGGATCGGCAAGCAGCTAGCGGAACAGATATTTCGACACTTCCGGGTTTCCGCGACGCCACATCACGTTGTCCAGGAAGTAGTGGTGCACGTTGATGAATATCCACGCAATGAAGAGGAAAAGCGACGAGCCGAGCACCTGTTTGTCGTAGGGCACCAGGGCCGTCAGCGCCATCGGCACGAGCCAGAAACCAAGCGCGCCAAGAATTGTGCCGGCGACGATGAATATCAGCACCCGCAGCCTGTACATCGGTCCGGCTATGGACAGGACCTTGAGCTCCGGATCCCTGGCGGCATCCGCGCGGTCGCGCTCGACATTGGTCTGGTAACGCCAGACCACCGCCAGGTACTGCAACGAATGGAGCGCCGGCACCACGAGCAGCCAGAGCGGATTTATCGTCACGAACAGGATCCAGGCATAAAGGGTGACGACATAGGCGACGACGCCGTTATACGGCAGCGCGCCACCATGCTTGCGCCAGCGATTGACGAACATCACGACGGTGGCCGCCGAGGAAGCAGCGGCGACCGCAAGCGCGATGTCGAGGACCCATGGCGGAACAGCGAACGTGTAGTAATCCAGGCCCCAGAACTGCCGTTCGGTGATCACCGCGTTTGTCTGAAGCCAGGCGAACAGCCACACGGCATAGCCGTTGAACAGCAGCACCTTCTTGTCTTGGTCGCTGAAGAATTTGCGCTTCAACACGGCGTCCACCATCAGCATGCCGTAGCCTTGCTTGACGTAGTGCCAGCCGACGAAAAAGCCCATCGCATTGGTGGCATATCCCAACAGGCGAGCGTTCCCGGTTACCGAGCCATAGGCAAAGAAAGCGCACATGATCAGCGGAACGACAATGCCCGCGAAAATGTAACGAAGCTGGAGATTCCTGGCGTATCCATCTCCCCGCACCTTGCGCGCGAAATCGCGATAGAAAATCTGGTAGGAATGGGCGAAGTGAGGATGGTTTATCAGATTGGCGAGCAAGAGCATTACCGCCGCCACAAGACCTTCGTGTTTGAGAGGCACAAAGTACAGGACTGGCAGGAGCAGGAAAGCACTGCCACCAAGCATGAGAAAATCGATGAACGGACCAAAGAGATATTTCTGCGGTGCGACTGAAACCGGGGCATCCGCCGAAAGGTGAAGTGCCATGCTGCCTTCTCCCTGTGATCGTTTATTTAGCCATCGACCTGATTGCTGGGCAAGGTCCTCAGTCCCGTAGGGCTCCGAACTCAGGTTCACAAAAGACCTGACGACAGCCAGTCCGGCTGTGTCGGCAGCTTTTGTGCCGTTCATGATAGGAATTTTTTCTTGATTTCGTGACCTCAGCTATGGTACATCTTTGTCCATGGTGCTGATTTGCGCCAGTGACCCGCCGCGCAGGCGGGTTTTTCGTTTCCGTCAGCCTACGCGCCGGCGAAGGCTCCGAAGGAACCCACTAACCCGAGTTCGTGACCTTGCTGGGTGAGCCTATTGGTGGTTGACTAACCGTTGGGAGCTAGGGGAATTCCAATGATGGACGCTTTAGCCGCCAGGCCACGACTTGGTGTGCAAGGAAGACTGGCGCTGGCTGCCCTGACCTATACTGCCGTCGCGGCGTTGCTTTCATGGCACGCGTTCGTTGCGCTGCTGGGTAAATACATGGTCACACAGTTCTTCGCTTTGCCACTGATGCTGTTCTTCGGGCTTAGCGCGGCTTCGGTGATAGCGCATCCTTCCGCTCCAATGTCGTATTTGTGGGACCTCATCCGAAAGCGAGGGATCGGGGCTGCTTGGGTGATTGGCATATTCTGCGCGGCGATCGCAGCTTTCTCGACGTTTAAATATCTCATTCCTGCATGGGTTCCGTTCTTTGCCGACCGAACGTTGGCCGACCTGGATGAGTTTTTGCATCTCGGTCAGCCTTGGCGACACCTTCACGCCATCACGCCCTCATGGATCTCACCAGCCCTCGGTCTACTGTATGGGCCAATATGGTTTGCTCAATTCTTCGGCTTCGTCCTGTTTGCAGCATTCCTGCCGAACGCGCCCACAAGGGTTCGATATCTGCTGTCGTTCGCTGCAACGCTCCTGTTGCTAGGAACAGTCCTGAGGGCTCTTGGATCGTCGGCAGGCCCGATCTTCTATGATCGAATGTACCATGGCGACCGGTTTGCAGACCTATTGGCTGCCCTTGCTTCCGTCCCGCTGGGTACGGTGACGCTGAGCACATCCGACTATCTATATGCGTCATACATTGACGATAGCGCGGTCTTCGGCGTCGGTATCTCGGCGATGCCGAGCATCCATGTCGCCATAGCCTTTCTCAATGCCTTGTTTCTCTCCAAACTCAACAGACGGCTCGGCATTGTCGGCTGGATGTATGCGGCCTCGATCTTGTATGGATCAGTGTATTTTGGCTGGCACTATGCTTTGGATGGCTACGTTTCGATCATTGGCGTGCTGCTGATCTGGCGACACGCGGGCCGTAACATGCCTACGATAATCAGCTCCCGCGCTGGGATGCCTTTGCCTCCCGAGACACTGTAAAACAGTTCTAGCTCCTGCATGTCGAAACCCGCGAAGATACGACGTGTGTGGGCACGTCATTGATTGAGAGAATGAACTTACCCTTCAGCGCCCGCAATCTGGCGGCGATGGCGTCGAACTGATCGCGGCCGAATAGCTCCTTCCCGTAGAAGTGCCATTCCGCCTCCCCCTGTGGTCGTTTATCTAACCATCGGAAGCGTAGAAAATAACCGCAAGGCCACTCAAATCGAACAAGCGCTGGCCGCTATGTGATGCGCCACTTTCGCATATACTTCTTCTTGATAATCGGGAGCGGTGGTGGTTCGGCACTGATAATCATTGGCGAAGCCGGTCTGTCGACAATTGCGGCTACCGGGACTGCCACTGCGCCAACGATCAATCCAGCCGCCAGCCAATTCATTGCCAATCGGTAATTGGGTGTCATTTTCAAGCGCTCCATTCGCACATAGAATGCCTGCCGGCCCGTTAAGCAAAGCTTACATCGCTGTGGTTCGCGTTTCTGACGATGCAACGGACTGTCGAGTCAGTTGAGCTGATTCAGGATTCCAGAGCTGCTCGCCAGCACCACACTCTTGTAGATCAGGAACACTATCGTACAGATCGCGGCTATCGCGATCGGCACTCCGAATGGCACCACGCCCTTGCGATCCAGATGCTGGACGATGAGCCGAAAAGCGCCCGCGGGCAGCATGAACGGGTTTTTCACGATTGCGGCGGTGGCCAGGGCGAAAACCAAAAGCAGCACCGAAAACACAACCAGATCGCTTCCACCGATCAAAAATGGCACCACAGCGATCAGCTTGACGTCGCCCGCGCCGATCTTGCGCAGCGCCCAGAACGGGAAGAGCGCGACGAACAACAGAAGCCCGGCAATGGCACTGAGCCCCATGTTCCACCAGGATCCGGACTGGAGCGACAGCAGCAGCAAGCCTCCTGCCCCGAGACAGAGCAGCAGCAGCACATCGCGATTGGCAATCTTCTGGGTGGTGAAGTCGAGCCAGGCGATCCTTGCCAGCAGAGGGATGGCGAGCGCCTTCAGCAGCAGCGATTCGACCAGCAACATGCTAGCGCTCGATATTCTGCACGCTTGATGACAGCAGCTTCAGATTGTTGGCGACGGTCGGATCGTTGGGCGCCAGTTCATAGGCCTTGAGGAAATTGCTGCGGGCGTCCTGCAGCTTGCCGCGCAGCAGGTAGGAATAGCCGACATTGTTGTAATATTCAGGCGTCGCGCCGACCAGCTTGAAGGCACGGGCATAGGCCCGGTCGGACAGGTCGAAGCGGTGGATCCGGTCGGTGCAGGCGGCCAATCCCATCCACGCGCCGCCGTCATTGGGGGCAAGCTGTGTTGCTTTGAAGAACAGCGCGCCGGCATTGCCGTAATTTTCCGCGCGGAACTGGTTCTTGGCCTCGGCAACAGCCTGGTCGGAGGCGTAATATTCGACGTCGCTGACCGTCTTCAGCCCGTCGAAAGCATCGCCGAAGGACGTCACATCACCCTTCGACGGCTCGTTGGTGCGGACGACACCGTCGGTGGCGTCCGTCTGGCAGCCGGCAAGTACTACCGTCAACAGGCAGGCTGCGACAGCGATAACCCTTCTCATATAGTTCCCCTCGAGGTCCCCCGACTCACATTAGGACCAAAGCATACATGTAACTAGAAGAAAATCCCCTTCATCCGGATGATGACCGGCAACATGATAACCATCAGCACGACCGGAAAGATGCACAGCCCCAACGGTATCATCATTTTCACGGGCAGTGCATTGGCTTTCTCCTCCGCGCTCAGAATTCTCTGCCCTCGCATCTCTTCGCTGTAGACGCGCAGTGCGTCCGTCAGGCTGGTGCCCAGCTCTTCCGATTGCCGGAACAGCACGGCCAGCGCTCTTGCTTCTTCAAGCCCAATACGGTCCGCGAGTTCACGCAGCGCCTCGCGCAAGGGCTTCCCCGCGCGCAGTTGGAGGTTCATGATCGCAAGCTGGATGCCCAGCCATTTGTGGGTACCGGCCAACTCCGAACCAACGCGCTCGACCGCTGCCTCAAGGCTCATACCTGCGTCGGCGCAGGTGATCATCATATCCATGAAATCCGGAAAACCACGACGGTAGGTTTCCTTCTGAGCATTCTCGAAGCGATCGAGCAGAATGCTGGGAATCACTATGCACCCCAATCCTAGCAGGGCTGAGCCGGCAAGCGCGAAGAAACCGGGCAGATGCGGTGGCAACACTCGCAGCAGAAATGCGTAGGCAGCCAAAAATCCGACACACACCGCGCCAAGTCGCGACAGCGTATAGATCAATGGAGCGCTCGCTTGATAGAAGCCGGCGCGAAAAAGCTTCGCTTCAAGTGCACTTGGCTCTTGCCGCTCCTTCTCCATCGTTCGAAAATATGCGTCGACCGGCCGTTGCGCCGCGATCTTGGCCAACTGTTCCTGACCCGCGAGCGAGCGAGGGTCGACCACACCTTCGGCCATGAGGCTTTGGGCCACCAGCTTTCGCGTCTGCAAGGCCGGCAGGAAGACAAGCGCGCCAAACAGGAAAAGGGCGACCGCAGCCACGAAAACGGCGGTGGAAACCAGAAAACTTAGGTCGTTGGTTATGGAAAGCAGGTTGATGGTAAGCTCCTCAAAAGTCGAAATTGACCATTCGATACATGATGAAGTCGCCTAGCAGAGCCCATACGCCAAAGCCCAAAAACACGGGGGCAATCATCGGGTCGTGCCAAACCTTGCCATAGTAGGACGGGGCAGTGATCTGAAGGATCAGGAACATCACAATTGGAAACAGCGAGATGATCCAGGCTGAGACGCGGCCTTCAGACGAAAGCGCCCTTATTTTCATCCGCAACTTCTGGCGCTCACGCAGAACCGAGGAAAGGTTGGCCAGAATTTCGGTCAGATTGCCGCCGGTCTTGGACTGAATGGAGAGGGATATCGAAAGCAGGTGGAGGCCTTCGAATCCGACCCGCTGAGACAGTTTTCGCACGGCTTGTTCAATACTCAGACCAAAGGTGATCTCATCGGATACGATACCGAATTCCGTCCCCAGGGGATCAGGCATCTCACGCGCCACAAGGCCAATGGCCACGGAGGCTGGATGTCCGGCGCGCAGCGAGCGCACGATCATGTCGAGAGCATTCGGGAGTTGCTTCGCGAACTTCAGGATTCGCTTGTTGCGAGCGCGGCGAAGCATGAAAAGGGGCAACACAAAGCCGACAACCAGAAATACAACGAGCGCCAGTAGGGCCGATAAGCCCAAGAGGAACGACAACAGCAGTGCCAATGCCAACCCGGCACAGACGAATATACCGGCGAATGTGAGTGGATTTCCGGTGATGCCGGACTGAGTATAGAGCCTGTTCAGTCCGATCAGCCCAAAAAGAAAGTCGCCAGATTCCGTCAAACCCCGCTCGCGGAGAAGGCTTTGCAAAGTCCGTTCAGCCGGAACTTCGTCAGACAGTCGCTTCAACCGACGATTGATGGCGCCGACCGCCGCACGGCGCCCGGCAAAGGAAAGAAACAGAGCCTCACCGGCAAGGATGACCGACGCCGCCGCAAGTGCATAAATGAAATAAAGCAATGCCTGACCGGTCAGCATCAGAGAGCAACCTGCGGATTGAAGGCGTCCTTGCTGAAATGATGTCCTAGCGTTGCCGCTTCCGCCGCAAATCTCGGCCTGACACCCGTGGCGCGAAACTCTCCGATGATCGTGCCGTCGGCAGCGACATCACGCCGGACGAAATGATAGATTTCCTGCAGTTGCACGACATTGCCTTCCATTCCTGTAATTTCCGAGATCGATGTCACGCGCCTGCCACCGTCCGACAGTCTTTGTGTCTGCACGATGATGTCGATGGCCGAAGCGATCTGCGCCCGAATGGACTCGTGCGTCATCGGCATGCCGGCCATGCCGACCATCTGCTCCAGCCGCGAAATCCCGTCGCGCGGCGTGTTGGCATGGATGGTGGTCATCGAGCCCTCATGGCCGGTGTTCATGGCCTGCAGCATGTCGAACGCTTCCTCGCCGCGCACTTCGCCGACAATGATCCGGTCCGGCCGCATACGCAACGCATTCTTGACCAGTTCGCGCTGGCGAACCTCACCTTTGCCTTCGACACTGGGCGGGCGTGTCTCCAGCCGTCCGACATGCGGCTGCTGCAATTGCAGTTCCGCCGCGTCCTCGATGGTGATCAGGCGCTCCCTGGAGGGAATGTAGCTCGACAGCGCATTGAGCAAGGTCGTCTTGCCGCTGCCGGTGCCGCCCGAAACCAGGATCGATTTTCGTGCCTGCACCGCGATACGCAGCATGTCGATCATCGGCTGCCTGATCGAGTTGAGCGCCATCAGGCGTTCGAGCGAATACGGGTTCTTGGAGAACTTGCGGATCGAGACCAGCGGGCCGTCCACCGAGATGGGCCGCACCGCGATGTTGACGCGAGATCCGTCTTCCAGCCGGGCATCTACCATCGGCGACGATTCATCGACGCGGCGGCCGATGGCGGAAACGATCTTGTTGATGACGCGCAGCAGATGCGCCTCGTCACGAAACCGGATTGGCGTCTCTTCGACCAAGCCACGCCGCTCGATAAAGACGCGCTTGTGGGTGTTGATCAGGATGTCTGTGATTGAATCATCCTTAAGCAGTGGTTCTATCGGCCCAAGACCCAGCATCTCGTCGGCGGTATCGCTGGTCAGTTGATCAAGCTCGCGGGCATTCAGCGGCACGTTGCGGCCGCGAACGAATTCGCGAACGATCGGACGGATCTCATTCAGGATCTCATCCTTGGACGCATTTTCAAGAGCAGTCAGATTGAACCGATCGATAAGGTGGCGATGAAGTTCGACCTTGAGTGTCAGGAAATCGTCGCCACGGGATTCAATATCAGCGACTGGTGCCGGAGCAACAGATAGCACCGCCAGCGGCTCGACCTTTGCCACTGCCTGCTGTTCGCTTGGCCCCTTGATGAACCGCCCCAGCATAATCGCCTATACCCCCGTCGGACTCATATTAGCGGAAACTAACCGTTAACCACTGGAGGCACAAGCGCCCAGGTTACCCGCGCAACCGTAATACTTTCTACATAGTTAACATCAGGAGCCTGTAATAACGAGTTTATTTGATATGGCTGCCCGCTCGCGGTCACCGGGTCGATCCCCCCTTTCCGCGTCAGCCTGTTTTTCGGCGCCAAATCGCTCCGGAGGCACTGCTAACCCCTTAGATATAAAGGAATATGCATTATAGCTAATGCTTCCCTAATTTTGCCACACCCACGGCGAAATTGTGAACGAATGGTTAAGGACGATCGAAAAATGAAAAGAATCAATCCCTTGGTAAGATATGGCTTTGCAATCTTCTTGCCGAATCACGTATATGAAAGTTAAGGAACCCTTAATCCGTTTGACTCTGCAATTTCTCGGGACCTAGGATCGAGATGACGGGGGATGCTTGGGTATGGATTTCATCCTTTGCTCTGTCTCGTCGGGTTGAAACTCCAAAGGGAGAAATTGACATGAAGAAGCTCATGACGATGACCCGGCAGTTCCGCGACGATGAAAACGGCGCTGCCATGGTCGAATATTCCATCCTGGTCGGCATCATCGCTGCGGCGTCACTGCTGGCAATCCTCGCGATCGGCGGTTGGGTTGGTGCTCAGTTCACCGGTCTTTGCGCAAATCTCGATGGCAGCGGCGTAAGCGCTACCGGTTCTGGCACCGGCGCTTGCTCTCCGTAACCATACTCCTGGGTCGGGACCACTCGGTCTCGACCCAGTTTTCTGCATCAGGAAGAAACTAGCATCGCCCTTGGGGGGCGATTTGGGGTGGGAAGATGCGCGCCAATACTCTCATTATGATTGTCCTCGCCGGAGTGTTCGGCGTGCTGGCGGTGGTGCTTGCCAATATCTGGCTGGCCAACCAACGCAGTGCGATGGCACAGTCGAATGGCATTCAACGCGACACGGTCGTGGTGGCGGCAATGCCGCTGAAGTTTGGCGACACGCTAAGCGTCGACAAGCTGCGCGAAATTCCCTGGCCAGCGGGCGCGATTCCTACAGGCGCCTTTAAGACGACAAAGGATGCTCTAGCTGGTGAAGGCACGAGGCAGGCGCTTCAGACGATCAGCGCCAATGAACCTATTCTAGCCAGCAAGATCACAGGCCCAGGCCAGCGTGCCACACTTTCCGCGGTACTCGGCGACGGCATGAAAGCTGTTTCCATTCGGGTCAACGACGTGCTTGGCGTTGCCGGCTTCGTCTTCCCGGGCGACCGGGTCGACATACTTCTGACGCGCACCGCGCGCGGCGACGACGGTGCGGACAGGAGTTTTGTCGATGTGCTGTTGCAGAGCATGAAGGTGCTCGCCGTCGACCAGGTGGCCGATGTGAGCAAGGACAATCCGACGGTGGTGAAGTCGGTGACGCTGGAGGCCAGCACCAAGGATGCGCAGAAGCTGACCCTTGCAGCGGGCGCGGGCCAGTTGTCGCTGGCACTTCGCCAGGCCGCCGCCAGCAAGGGCGAGACGACCGAACGTGTGACGCTTTCCGACCTGACCGGCGAAACGGCGGCAGACGTCGCCGCCAGGCAGGCGGAGCTCGACAAGAAGGCAGCAGCGGAAGCAGCGGCCGCGGAGGAACGCAAGCGCGCCGAAGACAGGATAGCCGGTTTGACCCAGGCCGTGGAAAAAGTGGGAAGCCGCCTCGACGAACTGGGCAAGGTAAAGCCGGCTCCAGCTGTGGCATCTGCGCCGCAGGTGAAAGAAGTTGTCAAGGAAGTGGTCAAATATGTGCAGCCGGAACCACCGGCGCGGGCGACAGTCGGTGTCTTTCGAGGTATAAAGCTCGAAACATATGATGTGCCGCGACAAAATTAACACCGGCATAGTAGGATATGTGGAGTCCGAATCAGCCGGCGAGGGGGTAGCGTAAATGCGCGTGTTCTGGGGATCACTGGCCGCTGTTCTGGCCTGTTTCTGTGCGTTGCTGTCGTTGAGCCTTGCGGCTGATGCCGCCGACCGTTTCATCGACGTATCGACCCCAAGCGTGCATCGTATCTTCCTGCCGATGTCGCAATCGGTAACGGTCCAGGTGAGTGCCAATCTGGGCGATATCGTCGTCGGCGACGAGAAGATCGCCGACGCCCAGCCGATGACCGACCGCACGCTCTATGTCATCGGCAAGGGCGCCGGCACAACCACGGTCAATCTTTTCTCCACGGACAAGCGCTCGCTCGGCGCCCTGCAGATCGAGGTCGGCGTCGATGTCAGCGACATGGCGGCGGCAATCCGCCAGGTGGCACCCAGGTCGCGCATTGAAATCGGGTCGATCAACGGCAAGGTCAGGCTCGGCGGCCATGTCAAGGACGGCGCGACGCTGGAGGCCATCATGCAGGTTGCGCAGCAGTATGGTCCCGACGCCATCATCAACTCCGTTACCGTCGATGACAGCCAGCAGGTCAATCTCGAAGTTCGTGTGCTGGAGGCCAAGCGTAATGCCGGACGCGACCTTGGCGTGTCGATCCGGAGCACAAACGGCAGCGGCACAACCCGGGTAGGCACGGGCAGCGCCGCCGTCGACGAAGATAATGTGGTGGCCGGAGCGGGCAATATTATCACCGGGCTGTTGTCGAACTCCAATCCCTTTGCAGCACTGATCACCCGCGTCATCGACAGCAACATCAAAGTCGACCTAGTCATCGAAGCGCTCGAAGCCAAGGGCGTCGTGCGAACACTGGCTGAGCCGAACCTCACGACGCTTTCCGGAGAACAGGCCAGCTTCAACGCCGGCGGCCAGGTTCCCATCCGCAGCGTCACCGCCGACGGCCTGATTCAGATCGAGTACAAGCAGTTCGGCGTCAATCTTCAGTTCACCCCGGTCGTGCTCGCCGACGACAAAATCCATATGAAGCTGGCACCGGAAGTGAGCGACCTGACCGGCTTCACCTCCGCCGGTGACCCGATCTTCACCAACCGCAAACTGGACACCGTTGTCGAGCTGCGCGACGGCCAGAGCTTCGCGGTCGGCGGCCTTCTGTCCAGCAAGACCATCAAGCAGCAGAACCAGGTGCCATGGCTCGGCCAGGTGCCTGTCATCGGGACGCTGTTTCGCAATTCGAGCAACCAGAAGGAAGAGACCGAGCTGGTGGTGATCGTCACGCCGCACATCGTGCGGCCGGTGAAGCCCGGCGAGCAGCTGGCGACGCCTTTCGACAAGACGCGGCCCGCCAACGATCCGGAATTCTTCGTGCTCGGCCAGCTTGAAGTGAACAAGGACATGATCCGAAAATACGAAACGGGCGATGGCGTCACCGGCCCTTATGGCCACATGCTCGACTTCAAATCGAAGGACAAGATGCTCTATGTCAAAAAATAGCGCCTTGATCCTCATTCTGTGCGCCGGTGCGCTGTCGGGCTGCGCCGCGGACTATCTGAACCATTATGATTCAGTGACGTTGGCCGCCGGCGACACGCAGAAATTCAATTCGATGCTGCAGACGGTCGATCCGCTCAACCCGGCCTCCAGGAACACACACATCGAAGGCGACGGCACGCGCGCCGCACTTGTCGCGCACAACTACAAATTTCCACCGCCACCGCCGCCACCGCCGGCGATCACGGTCAATGTCGGTGGGTCGGGTGTGACGCCGTGAGCTGAACGAAAGGATGCGGAGGGCGCCGGGCATGCGAGGGGCCCTGGTGCGAGGAAAGAGAGTAAGGTCATGTTGGGGACCATTCGTGCCTTCTGGAACGATCAACGCGGCGTCGCGATGATCCTCGTTGCAATCATGCTGCCGGTGATCATCGGTTTTGCCCTGCTGGTCATCGATATGTCCCGCGCCAACAGCCTGCATAACGACCTTCAGAAGGGCGCCGATGCGTTTGCGCTCGCAGCTGCAGCAGAGCTTGACGGCAAGTCGGACGCGATCACCCGCAGCAACAACGCCCTTGCTACGCTTGTCTTCAACACCTACCGTTTCGCGGACCAAGCTGCTGGCGATCCGCCTGGAGCGACAACTCTTGCGGCAGCCGGCGTGACATGGCGCTACCTGAGTAGTCTCCCAGTCAATGACAGCGATCCCATCACTGTCGCGAATGTGACCACCGATGCAACCGACGCGAGGTTTGTTGAGGTCACCGTCACTCCGGTTGGTTTCTCAGCAATGTTTCCGGCTTCTTTTGTCGGCGGGGTGAACGGTTTCAACATCGGTTCGGTTTCGGTCGCCGGGTTCAACAGCGCCGTTTGTGATTTCACGCCGATGTTCATCTGCAATCCCTATGAAGATCCAACCGCAGGCATCACGCTGGAGGAGGCGGTAGCGAGCACGGATTATCGCCGTCGACTGATCCAGCTGCGTAAGATCGGCAACGGGGCTGCTTTGGCCGGCCCAGGAAATTTCGGTTTCCTCGACCCCCCGGTGGGTATCGGACATGGCGCCAACGGGCTCGCCGAAACGATCGCTACGTCGGTTCCGAAAGGTTGCTATGCAAGCGGCACGGCCGACACCAAGACCGGACAGAATGCCGGACCGGTTGAAGATGCCTTCAATGTTAGATTCAGCATCGATCCCGGCGGCAACAAATTCAACACTGCAGAATACGGCCCGGCACGAAATGTCAGAAAGGGAGCGATCAAAACGGGAAAAGGAAACAACTGCCCCAAACTAACCGATCTGGATTTTACAAAACCGGGGACGATGGGGATGCCCCGTGACCAGACATTTCCTTATATGAGTGGCCGGATGGGCGACGGCAATTGGGATCTGACCGGGTACTGGAACACCAATTTCGGAACATCCCCCACAGCAACAAAACCTGCCGGGTGGGCCGTCACAAAGCCGACGCGCTACGAAGTCTATCGAGAGGAGCTAAGACAAAACATTCAAGCCACGCCGTCAACTGGCGGTGAGATAGGCACACCGCCAAATTCATGTCTGCCGCAGATCACGACGGTTGACCGCCGAATTCTCTATGTCTCCATTGTTGACTGCAACAGATTGGAAGACGAGGGCTACGATTTGAACGGAAATTCAACAGATATCCCAGTGCGGGCTTTCGGCAGTTTCTTCCTAACGGAACCGGTGAGGTCAAGCGCATCGACAAGCGCATCGGTCATGGTTGAATTGGTCGATATCACCGGCGCCGGCGGGCGCGGATCGCTACAGGATTTCGTTCGTGACGAGCCACAGCTTTACAGGTGATGTGATGTTGATGGGGCTCGGGTCGATTTTTCGAAGGTTTGGTCGCGAGGAGAGAGGCGCGGTCCTCGTCGAAATGACATTGATTACGCCACTGATGATCAGTCTTTCGGCCGGCGTCTTCGAGTTCGGGAATCTTCTCCATCAGAAGCTGCTGATCGAAGCTGGTCTCAATGATGGGGCTCGCTATGCAGCACGTTGCAATCAGACGTTCAATACGGCGCTCAACTGCGTCACCTATGCAAAAAACATCGCTGCCACAGGATCATACAACTGCGGTGGAGATTGCGGGGTTGCAAGCCGGGTCACGGGTTGGCTGCCGGCGGCCGTCACGGTCAATCTCAATTACCTCGTCATCCCGGTGATCGTTGACCCAAATACTGGCTTGGCGAACTACCACAGCGCGACCGCCAGCGTCCGGGTGGTCCGGCTCGAAACGTCTTTCACATACACCGGCGCGTCCTTGCTCAACTATCTTGGCCTGGGGCCGATCACCTTCTCGGCTGGCCACGAAGAACGATACACCGGGTGGTGAGATGCACACATTAACCCGGTTCAGGAAAGAGGAAGGCGGCGCGGCGATGGTGGAAGCCGCCATCAGCATGACCCTGCTGCTGATACTGACCCTTGGCTTTGTGGACTTTGGCTACGCCTGGTATCAATGGAACGCCGCCACCAAAGCCGTCGAAATCGGGGCGCGCATGGCTTCGATTTCAACACCGATCGTACCCGAAATTGCAGCAGCTGGAATCGCGACAACGCCAGGCGACCCGATTCCTGTGGGCAACTACGACTATACGTGCAACGGCGCCACGAACACGTGCAGCTGTGTCGGCACAGGATGCGTACCTATTGTCACCGTCCCTGATTTTAGCAAGATCTTTCGCGGGGACGCGACGGGCATTGGGACTTGCCCTCCGCTTGCCGCGGGACAACGGCCGGGCATGTGCCATTTTTTCCCGATGCTCCAGCCTGCCAATGTAATCGTCAGATATTCAGCGACCGGATTGGGTTATCAAACCCGTCCGGGCGGATCCGTACCGACAATAACCGTTAGCTTGCAAGGCGTGACATTCCAATTCTTCTTTCTGGGCGCCTTGCTGGGTTTCAGTAACATTACCATGCCCTCCATGCTGAGCACGGTCACGGGCGAAGACCAAAAGAGCACCTGGCCATGAATGCCATCAACACCAAGGTTACGCCGACCAAGCGAAAGCAGGTGGCGCTGTTCTCGTCGGATCCGCAGTTCAAGCGCGATGTGGCGACGCGGCTGGATGCGTTGGCGATCTATGATGTCAGGATTTCCGAGACGAACGACTTTCTCAAGGGGCCGCCGGCGGACACGCGTCCGGGCATCGTCATCCTCGATCTCGGCAATGGCGAGTTGCTCGGCCGGCCCGGCATCGTCGAGGCGCGCGCGCTGTGGGCTGATGTGCCGCTGATCGCGGTTTCCGACGAGCTGACGTCGGAGCAGACGCGCGTGCTGGTGCGCATGAACGCCTCCGACTGGCTGCACAAGCCGCTCGACGGCAAGGAGTTGCTCAACGCGGTGACCTTCCACGACACCGGCAACCAGGGAACGAAAAGCCGGATCATCACCTTCATCGGCGCCAGCGGCGGCGCGGGTGCGACGACGATGGCGCTGTCGGCGGCCGAGTTCCTGGCTTCGAAATCGACCGAGCGCGCGGCTTCCACCTGCCTGGTCGATCTCGATTTCCAGAGCGCCAATTGCGGCGCCTATCTCAATCTGTTCAACCAGTTCGATCTTGCCGGCATCATCGGCCAGCCGGAACGGCTCGATGTCGAGCTGATGGATGTCATCAAGCTGTCGCGCCCGTCCGGCCTCACCCTCTACGCGTTCGAGCGGCCGCAACTGCCGTTCGAGCCGCATGGCAGCGATTTCGTCTTCCGGCTGCTGGACCTCGTCGCCTACCGCTTCGACGACATCGTCATCGACCTGCCCAATCTCGAAACGCCCTGGCACAATTCCGTGCTTTCGACGAGCGACGAGATCTTCATCGTCTTCGAGCTCAATGTCGCTTCGCTGCGGCAAGGCAAGCGGCTCTACAAGAAGATCCGCGAGCTGCGCGGCAACGCGGTCAGCATCACGCTGGTCGCCAACAAGCACAAGCGCAAATGGTTCGGGAACCACTTTTCGCGCAGCGAGCTCGAGAAGATATTCAAGGCGCCGCACATCAAGTCGGTGGCGCTGGACAACGCGCTTCTGACCGACGCGCTGAACAGGGCCATCCCGCCATCGGAAGTGGATGGGCGGGCGCGCTTCAACAAGGATCTGAAGCGGATGTTCAAAGAGCGGCTCGATGACGCCGCCCGATAGATACCGGATCGCGAGATACCGGATGGCTGGGCGGCTGGCCGGCGCCTGCGTGCTCGGCATGGCGCTGGCGCTGTCCGTCCAGGACTTCGCCGAGGCGCGGTCGGTCGAGCGGCCGCCGCTGCCGGCGATGGGGCCCAGCCTGCGCAAGGCCGTCGCCTTTCCAACCACCGAGCAGCCGGGAACGATCATCATCCGCAAGGACGAGAAGGCGCTTTACCTGGTGACCCGCCAGGGCCAGGCGCTGCGCTACCAGATCAGCGTCGGGCGCGACGGGTTCGGCTGGACCGGCGTCGTCAAGGTGGGGTCGAAGACCGAATGGCCGGAGTGGCGCCCGCCGCAGGAAATGCGGGCCCGCCAGCCGGAGCTGCCGAAAATGGTGCCCGCCGGTCCCTACAATCCGCTCGGCGCCAGGGCGCTCTATTTGTCCCGCGACGGGCGCGACACGCTCTACCGCATACACGGCACCAACGATCCGAAGGGTGTCGGCTTCGACGGGACATCGGGCTGTTTTCGGCTTACCAACACGGATGTGATCGATCTCTTCAAGCGCGTCGCGGTCGGCGCAAAGGTGGTGGTCCAATGACGACGATCAGCGAACCGGACATGCCGGCGATCGATATCGGAAACCATGAACAGCGCGAACAGGGCGCCATCGAGCGACCCGGCAGCACAAGGACGATCGGCATCGTTGTGGCTTGCGGCGCCTTGCTGATCACCGGGATCAACATAGCGGCCGCGGTCTATCTCTACCGGGGCATAAGCGACCTGCGTTTCGTCGAGGCGCGGCTGGAGCAGCTCGGCGCGTTCGAGCAGCGGATCGCGGCACGGCTCGACACGGTCAACAACGGCTTCCAGAGCCGGTTCGAGAAACTGGACAGCCAACTGCAAGGCAGCTTCAACGAGATCGATGGCAGCATTGCCCGGTTGGCCAAGAATATACCGGTCGCCGGCGGCGAGGCCGTGTCGAGTGCGGCGGAACCGTCCGAGATCACCACCAGCACGCTGGCGCAAGCGCCCGAAGCTCTCGACGGCGACAGCGAACCCGGCGTCATCGAAGCGCCGCCCGCGCCCAGGACGAGGACCGTACCGGCGGCGCCTCCTCCCCCAAGCTCCAACTACCAGCGCATCGAGAAGCCCGACGGCAAGGTCTATTACCGCAGGATCAACTAGACTTGGTGGGAACGGCCTAGAGATCGCGCCGCAGGGCCAGGATGCGAATGGCCCGGACGGACCGCTCCCGCGCTTCGGCGAGGAAGGCGATGTGGCAGTAGGCACAGGCCGTGACGCCCAGAAGCAGCACCAGGCTGTTCTTCAAGGTGAAATCGACCGTCAGCGAGATTGGAAGACCGCTGGGCGACGTGAACGCGGCGATCGTGCTCGCCGTTTCCGAATGGCTGCCGACCGCGATCATCAGCCCGACGAAAATCAGGGCGATGTGGTTGGCGAGGAAGAAGAAAGCCGACCTTCTGGTGTGGCACGCCATCCAGCAGACGATCGATGCGGCGGCAATGATGGCTGCGTCGAGAGCCATCGAGCCCCCCAGATAGAGATCGACCTGCTGCCAAAGCATCGTCGACAAAGGGCGCAGTTCAAGCCATATCCACCATGCGGCGGGGCTGGCCGGATAGGCTCCCAGCAAGAAGGTCGCCATGCGCTCCCCTGCCAGGATCGCAAGAATGAGAAACGGGAAGGCTAAGAGCAGAAGCGGCTTGCGTTTCATGTTCCCTCGACAATCTACCAGCCAAGATAGACCGCATAGATTGCGCAAGGCTTAACGGCTCCAGCGAGATGTCCGGCTCCGTAAGGCGATGCCAGAGACGGTCGCCCAAATCGGCTTATGGCGAAAGCCGTTCCGCATGCCATCTCAGATGGTCGTCCATGAAACTGGAAATGAAGAAATACGAGTGGTCGTAGCCGTCCTGCATGCGCAGCGTCAGCGGAATGCCGGCTTTGGCGCAGGCCGCCTCCAGAAGCCAGGGCCTCAGCCCATCATCGAGGAATCCGTCCGACGTTCCCTGATCGACGAGAAACCCCGGAAAACGGTGTCCATCCTCGATGAGCGAGGTGGCGTCGTAGCCGCGCCACGAGGCCTCGTCTTTGCCGAGATATTTTTCGAAGGCTGGCCTCGACCAGCCGGCGGTGGCCGGTTGAACGATCGGCGCGAACGCCGAGCAGCTTTTGAAGCGCTCTGGGTTCTTCAGCGCAATCGTCAGCGCCCCATGGCCGCCCATCGAGTGGCCAAAGATCGCCTGGCGCGTCATGTCGGCCGGAAATTCCCGCGCGATCAGGGCCGGCAGTTCCTCGGTGAGGTAGGAGTACATGCGATAGTTCTTCGCGTAAGGCGCCTGCGTCGCATCGACGTAGAAGCCGGCGCCACTGCCAAATTGCCAATTGTCCCTCTCGTCGGGAATGTCGGCGCCACGCGGACTGGTGTCGGGACAAACGACGATCAGGCCAAGCTCCGCGGCCATCCGCCTGTACTCGCCCTTGTCCATCACATTGGCATGGGTGCAGGTGAGGCCGGAGAGGTACCACACCACGGGGCAAGGCGTTTCACGGGCCCGCGGCGGCACAAAAACGGCAAAATTCATGTCGCAGGCGCAGGCATCCGAAGCGTGGGAATAGACGCCCTGCACGCCGCCGTGCGACCTGGCGGTGGAGATGATTTTCATCTGTTCTGACATGTGCTTTTTCTCCGCATTCAAAACGCCAACCATGGTCGCCGTGTCTACGGCATCGGTCGGGATCGCGGCAACCCTGGAGGATGGACCATGATCCGGATTCCGTGGGATGACGCAAGTCACGCAAGACGTGGGCAAGCTCACGACCGGGAGGACAACGCGAAGTCAACGTCTCGGTCGTTCCCGCGCATCTGGTCCGGTTAAGTTCCGCAATGTGTGAGGCGATGCTCGCCTCCGTTGTCTCAACGACCCAGACTGGCGTGGTGGACACGCTCGCGGACCTCTTCGCGAGAAATGCCGGCATCCGCCAGTGTGCGGTCCGAAACCTGCCTCAAGCTCGCAAGCGTCTGGCGATAGGAAAGCCAGCGGGCGAAACGGCGTCGAAGTTCATACAACATGATCGTCTCCTTTGGGTCAGTCGAAAGCGCAAAACATCCGCGCGAAAGGCACGCGCGATGGAAAGGATTGCGCTGGCTTCTTGGCCAGTCGAGGCGCTTTTCACTGTCCCATCAAGCAGGATTGTCCAACGCCTCCAATGCCCGCATACTTGCGCGTGATGCCCACTTCGCGCTACAGCCACGGTCGCAACGAGTTTTTCAGTTCTGCAAAATGGATATCGACTGGGACGATTTGAGATTGTTTCTCGACGTTGCGCGGCTGGGTGGCCTGAGCGCGGCGACGGGAACCACGCGCCTCAGCGCAGCCACCCTTGGACGGCGCGTCACCGCGCTTGAAAAGCAGATCGGCGAGCCATTGTTCGTGCGTCGGCAGACCGGCTACCGACTGACCCCGGTCGGTGAAGAACTGCTGCGGCGCGCCGAAGACGTCGAGGCAGCGATGCAGTCGCTGACCCGCTGGCGCCAAGGAAACCTGCCCGACCGCATTGTCCGCGTCTCGGCCGGGCCATGGACCTCGGCCTTCGTCTCCGCCCACATCGGCGAAATCTGGACGGTCGATGACGGCATGAGGGTGGAGTTCGTCACCACCACCGACCGGGTCGACATCGGCCGCCGTGCCGCCGACATCGGCATCCGTAGCGAGCGCCCGACCGAGCAATGGCTGGCCGGCCGTCAGAGCGGCAAGGTCGCTCACGCCATTTATTCCGGACGCCACCTGATCAATGGCATCGCCGCCGGCCTGTTCGTCGGCGTCACCGGCGACGGGGCAAACATTGCCTCGGCGCGCTGGCTACAAGCCCATCACGGCGACCGCATCGCCGTGCGCGGCAACAACACCCATTCGGTGCGCGAACTGGTAGCCGCCGGCGCCGGGCTTTCGATCTTTCCGTGCTTTGTCGGCGACAGCGATCCGCGGCTGGTTCGCGTCGCGCAGCCCATCCCCGAACTCGAAACCGACCAATGGATCGTCACCCATCACGAGGAACGTCACTCCCCGCCGGTACGAAAAGTCGCCGACCGGATTGCCGCCTTGATGCGAGCACACCAGTCGTTGTTTCGCGGCGAGACGCCGATCCGGTAAACCGCGTGATGTAGACCGTATCGGCTGGCCCCGACGCGCCGGTTGCCGTAGGCGTCGAACCGCGGGGAACGTGAAGCCTGACGACATCACACCCAGGATCACCGCGCCCCGCCCACCCCCCGCAAGCAAGTGACGTTCCGCCGATCCGGCTGCGGCGATAGCATCGAGTTCATACATGTTTCCCATGCCGGATTGAGCCGTCCGCGCGCGCCGCAGCAATGCTCAAAACAGGAAATTACATGGCAATCTCAACAAATTACGGAAGTAGCCAATGGTACCGTTGGCTAGGATCGCCCGCGATCCTATGCGTGGACCCACCGTTCGACTTCGTCAGCATGGGTGGGCCGGCACGCCGTGGTCCTTTAGCCGCTCTTCCAGCGCCGTCAGATAGCCAGAGACTCGCGGATGGACATAGCCGTTGAGGACAGCGGTCGAGCTGCGTTCGTACTCGCGGATAACCGGCCAGACCTCGGCCGAGGAGAAAACGAACAGGTCGGGCGCAAGACGCGCGATGGTTGCCTTCACTGAAGTTTCCTGAGCGGCATTGCGCCAGGAATGGAAGAAAGACACGATGATCCCTTGCGCCCCGTTCGCTTTCGCCACTGCCACTGCCCTTTCCACCGCCGCGATGTCCGGCGCCTGGGATTCGCTCCCATCGGCACGCATGCGGGCCGGAATGCCGAAAACCATGTCGCGCGAGATCAGCGGGTCCGGCCGCGAGCAGAACAGGGAATACATGTCCGGCATGCGAAGCCGCGCCAGTTCGATGACATCCTCGAAGCCGGCATTGGTGAACAGCGCGAGCGCCCTTGCGCTGGATGATGGTGTTGGCGTGACCGAGCCGCTGCCGCATCGGATCCTGCCGGTGGTCGGCATCTGGACCCGCGACAAGGACCATGGCGCCTATCTGCGTCAGGTCGAGCGGGGCAATATCGTGTTCGGTGGCGCGGCCGAAAGGGTGCCGGTGGACCTCGATCCAGGCCATGCGACGGCCGATCCCATGCGCCTTCCTTTACAACTGCGCGCGGTCGCGCGGCTGCTGCCGGCAATCGCGCAGGTCGCGGTCATCCGCACCTGGTCTGGCTGCGAGGGCTATATCAGGGACATGTTGCCGATCATGGGACGCTCGGCGACGACGCCAGGCCTGTTCCATGCCTTCGGCTTCAGCGGACACGGCTTCCAACTCGGCCTGGGTGTGGGCGACGCCATGGCCGAGCTCATCACGACCGACCGTTGCGAAACGCCACTTGACGATTTCAGGGTCGATCGCTTCGGCCGCGCCGCCTGAAGAAGCAACTGTCGATATCCATGGCAGTCATTCCTGCGGCCCCGTCCACTCACCAAAAGCGGACATCGCCAATGGACAGGCGACAGGCAGTTGTGCGTCCGACATTTTGGCTCGAACGACGGGAGTCGATCCTATGCGGACCATCCGACCAATGGCTCGGAGCTATCTTCCTTGGCTTAACCGCTCGATGTTGAGACAGCACGCCTGGTCGGCAGTGGTGCTAGACTGGATGGATGGAGCACGAGATGGGTGAGACCCGCAAAATAGCAGCGATCCTGGTCTCGGATGTGGTCGGCTACAGCCGGCTAGCCGGCGCGGATGAGGATCGCATCCTGGCACGGCTGCGGGCGCTGCGCAGCGATCTCATCGACCCCACAATTGCCGTTCATCGTGGTCGCGTCGTCAAGCGCACAGGCGACGGGAGCCTCGTCGAGTTCAGCAGCGTTGTGGAAGCAGTGCGCTGCGCGCTGGAAGTGCAGAACGCCATGCTTGAGCGCAATGCCGGGGGTGCCGGATGATCGCCGCATTGAGTTCCGGATCGGCATTCACCTGGGCGACGTCGTGTAAGAACGCGATGGCGACCTGATGGGGCGGCCGCTCAGCATCCCGGCACCACTGCCGAAAGCGGACGTCGTTGACAGCGAGATTTATCGCGGCAGAGCACAGCCTTCGGAGGCGGCTAGTTTGGTTTGGTTTTATGGGTGAGTGATCGCTCTACATGACACGGAAGCCGCAACCTGCCACCAAGCTCTCGCCAGGGCCAAGCACTGACAATCCATTCCATTTTTCGATCGAGCCGCGGTTGTGAGCATCGACGACATGACTTACCGGCTCAAAACAGAAGAAGTTGCTCGCCCGCGATGGCGAATAGACCTGGTAGAAGTTCAGGGGCGGCGACGCTTCGATCCTGAGGCCACGATTTTGCTCCGGCCAACATATGGAAGCGACGCCGTCCCAGCCGGCAAAGGCATTGTTTATCCATCCGCCTGGCAAGGCGGTCGGCGTGCCGAAATCCCAATCGGGACGGGTTTTGACATCCACGAACCCGTCGGGAAGATGGTCGGGCCGTTCGAGGCAGACCTGTGACGCCGGGGCGTGAAGCGTTGTCCGTGTGGTTCTGGGCAACCATGGATGGATTCCAAGCCCGAACGGAAGCCTGACCGGCGCGCGGTTGACGATTTGAAGCAGCAGTTCGAGCGCCTGTCCAGTCAGAGCGTAGCTCACCTCCGCTCGGTACCGATACGGCCCGGGTCCCCCGCTGATCAGCGACAGCCTGGCTTGGTCCGGCGTCAGGCTGTCGACATTCCATGCGCTTGAAAATCCATTGCCGTGAATGGGAAACGGCTCGCCGGCAAGGTTGGGAAGCAGTTCGTGGAATTTGGCGTCGAAGGTAAAGCCGCCGCTCGAGATGCGATTTGACCAGGGCAGGAGCAAATTGCAGGCGAGATCAAAGGGGTTCGAACTCCCGTGCTCCGGCCACGGCCTGAACAGCGGCACGCGGCCATGGTCGAACCGCGCCAGACCAGCCCCAAGCGACGGAACAATCTCGGCGGACAGGTCGCCGCTTCGAATTTCAATGGTCTCAATCATTCAGGAGGTATCGGCCTTGGCAGCGGCGGCCGGCTGTTGATGGCGACCCTTGCGGGCGACAGCGAGAAGGTCATTCGACGCGATGCCGATCAGCGCTTTCATCTGGTCATGCGCGTCGTCGACCCTGCGCATGCGGATGGCCTCCAGCACGTCGCCATGCGCGCTCAGCGTCTGCTGATAGTTGGCGGTGGCCGATGTGGTCAATCGGAAGGAGAAGCTCAGGGCCGCCGCAAGCATGTTGCCGAGATTGGCGAAAACCGGGTTGCGGCTGGCGCGCAGGATGGCGGTATGAAAGCGGACGTCGGCGTCGAGACAGGCGGCGAGGTCATCTTCCGGCGCGATGCGCATGGCCTCGTAGGCGGCTTCGATCACCGCGAGATCGCCCGAGGTCGCCATCTTCGCCGCAAGCTGGGCGGCGGCTGGCTCGATGACCAGCCGCGCCTCGATCAAGCCGCGAACAAAATCGAGATCGGGCTCGATATCGCGCATCCATTCGAGAACCTGCGCATCCAGCCTGTTCCATTCGCTCGACACACGCACTCGGGTGCCTGCCCGCTTGCGCGCCTCGATCAATCCCTTGGCCGAAAGCGTCAGCAGCGCATCGCGAAGCGCTGTGCGGCTGGCGCCGTAGATGACACACAGTTCAGCCTCCGTCGGCAGCAGCGCGTGCTGTGCATAGGTGCCGGCGAGAATCCGCTGCCCGAGATCGCGGGCGATACGATCCTTCAGGGATGACGTGGCGCCATCCCCGGCGGACGGATCCTGCTTGCCTTGACCAATCGAAGCGGTCACCGCGTCCATAGTCATGTCCTGTTCAAGTGGTACTCGGCAATCACCACAGCAAGGATCAGCAGCGAGCCTTTTGCAAGCAATTGATAAAAGGTTGGTACCGACGTCAGTATCATTCCGTTGTTGAGCACGCCAATGATGGCGACGCCGAGCAGCGCGCCGACAATCGTTCCCTTGCCGCCCTGCAAGGCGCAGCCACCCAGCACCGCCGCTGTAATGGCCTCCAGTTCCAGGCCCTGCGATCCGGATACAGGCTGCCCCGAGCCGGTGCGGGCAGCCAGCAGGATTCCGGCCAATCCGGCGGCAACGCCGCTCATGATGTAGATGCCGACGCGGTAGCGGTTGATGTTGATGCCGGAGAAACGGGCGACAACGGGATTGCCGCCGAGCGCATAGATGTTGCGGCCGACGATCGAGCGCGCCAGAAAGAGATGGAACACGATCGCGGTCAGAACAAGAATCCAGATCAGCAGCGGCAGGCCGAGGATCCGCCCACTGCCTATGAACCGGAACGTGTCGCTGAAGATGGCGATTGACTGCCCATCGGACATGATGAAGGCGATGCCGCGAAAAATCGCCATGGTGCCGAGCGTGGCAATGACCGCATTGACCCGTCCGTAGGTGATGATGATGCCGTTGACGAGACCAGCAAGACCGCCAAGGACCAGGCCGGCAACGATGCCCGCCGACGGCGACCCGGTCGCCTGGATGGCCATTGCAGTCGATACGGTGGTCAGTCCGACAGTGGCGCCAACGGCGATATCGAGGCCGCCGGCGACAATGACCACGGTCTGGCTCATAGCCAGCACGCCGAGGATGGTGATGCCGAGACCGATGTTGAGCAGGTTTCGGCTGGAGAAAAACACATCGCCGCGCAGCGAACCGAAGATGACGACGAGAATGGCGAGCGCGACCAGCAGGCTGATATTGTGGACGCCAAGGCGCTCCACAAGGCGCGAGGAAGCGCCGCTGGCGTCGGTCTGCGCTTTCGAGGCGCGAAGCTCGAGGCTATTCATTGGATGTGGTCTCCGAGCGCTGGTGCGGATTGCGGCATGGCGTGTTTGAGGATCGTCGCCTCGTCGATGTCGGGCCGGGACAATTCGGCGGTGATCCGGCCTCCTGCCATGACCAGAACCCTGTCGGCGAGGCCGATCAGTTCCGGCATTTCCGAAGAGATCAGCATGATGCCGATCCCGCTTGCCGCGAGTTCATCGATCAGTCGATAGATTTCCGCCTTGGCGCCGATGTCGATGCCGCGGGTCGGTTCGTCGAGGATGAGCAGCATCGGCTGCCGGGCAAGCCAGCGCGCCAGAACGACTTTCTGCTGGTTGCCGCCGGACAGCTTTGAAACCTGTTCGTCGAGATTGGGAGCCTTGACCGACATTTTGGCTGCCAGCGGCGAGACAATCTCCAGCGCCTTGCGCCGGTTGAAGAAGCCGAAGCTCGACGTCTTGTCGGGCACGCAAAGTGCTGCGTTGTCGAGAATGCTTCGAAACAAAAGCAGCGCCTCGTGCTTGCGGTCCTCGGGGGCAAAACCGATGCCGGCGACGATCGCCGCATGCGGACTGTTGGGGAGAACGGACATACCGTTCATGGCTATGGTGCCGGCCAGACGCCGGTCGTAGCCGACAATCGCCTTTGCCAGTTCGGAGCGACCCGCGCCCATGAGGCCGGCGATGCCGAGCACTTCGCCGCGACGAACCCTGAGGCTGACATCGCTGACGCGGTCGGTGGTCAGGCCCGACACCTCCAGCAATTGTTCCCCCGACCGCCACGTCTCGCGGGTGAACAGGTCGGCAATGTCGCGGCCGACCATGAGCTTGGCAATGGTCTGTTCGCTGGCGCCGGCCGCCGGCGAATCGTCGACCAGCCGACCGTCGCGCAAAACGACGATGCGGTCGGCAAGGTCGATGATCTCGTTCAGCCGGTGCGAGATGTAAATGATCGATGTCCCATCTTTGCGCAGTCGGCGGATGACTGAAAACAGACGGCGCGCTTCGTCATCGGTCAGCGACGAGGTCGGCTCGTCGAAAGCGATCAGGCGGCCGCCGGCGCGGATGGCGCGCATGATCTCGATCATCTGGCGTTGCGCCGGGCCGAGTGTGCCGCAGAGTTGCCGCGGCCGCATGTCCTGCTGCATGCCGAAGGTCGCAAGCACCCGGTCGGTCTGCTCCTCGAGCTTGCGCCAGTCGAGCAGGACGCCTGCCAGTCGCGGCAATTCGCCGACGAAAATGTTCTCGGCCACCGTCAGGTTCGGCACGATCTCCGGCTCCTGGTGGATGACGCGTATTCCAGCCCTGTGGCTGTCGCGCGGTTCGCCGAAAACGATCGGCGTGGAACCGTGCCGCACGGTACCGGTGTCCGGTCCGAACACGCCCTCGAGAATGCGCATCATCGTCGACTTGCCGGCGCCGTTCTCACCGACCAGAGCGAGCACCTCGCCTGGGCGGAAAGCAATCGAGACGGTGTCGAGCGCCTGCACGACGCCAAAGCGCTTCGATACCTTGTCGAGCGAGAAGAATTCCGGTTGTGTCAAAGCTCACTCCCTGGAAATACGTGCAACTGAACAGCGTCATGCGCCTTGGGGCGCCTGAGGCGTAGCCGGTTGACTTGCAGAGCTTAGCCCTGTAGTCCGAGGCAAAATTGTCGGCGGTGATGTATTCCGGGTCGGTGAAGGATTGAACCGGCAGCTGCGTTCCATCCTTGATCGAGGCCAGCAGGATCTTTACCGCCAGCGCGCCATGGTTTGCAGAGTTCAGCCACATCGTACCACGAAATGCCGAAGGCTTTCCTGATCCGAAGGCATCACAGGCGCGACTGCCGTCAATGCCGATGCCCATGCCCTGGTCCGGGGTGTAGCCGGCGTTTTCCAGGGCACGCGCCCCACCCAGCACGCCGTCGTCATTGCAGGAATAGAAGATCCAGTTGGTGACGCTGGGGTTGGCGGTCAAGGTGGTAGTCATCACGTCGATGGCATTGACCATCGTGTTGTCGTAGGGAACGCGAACGATATTGCCGGGCTTGAAGTCGGGCACCGCCTTCAGGAACGCCTCCTCGGCGCCCTTGTTGCGCTGCATGCAGGTGTCCGCCTTGCGGTCCTCTATCGAGGCGATGCGCACCTCCTTGCCGGCCCAGCCGTCGGCCTTGTAGAGCTTGGCCAGCTCCTCGCCCACGCGCGCGCCGATGTTGTACGCATTCATCCCGACATAGGGGACCTGGGTGCCGTCCTGGTAGTAGATGTCGTCGTCGACCGCCACCAAAGGAATTTTCGCTGCCTTGGCTTTCTCGGCGATGACCGGTCCCAGCGCCTTGTCGGGAACGACGATGGCGATGCCCTTGACGCCGTCACCGACCATTGTATCGAAAGTGGTGATCGTCAAATTGGCATCGAACTGGACGTCCTGCGATACGAAGGTGGCACCGGCCGCCTCTGCCGCTTTCTTGGCGCCGCCGACTTCGGCGACGAACCATGGATGGTCGCCCATCTTGTTGATGTAGCCGATCTTGATGTCGTCGGCGCTGGCCGCGCCAGCCATCAATCCGGCAGCCAGTATCACCAATGTTGCCAATGCCTTGGTCGTCGTTTTCATGTGGATCCTCCCTGCTTGGTGGTTGTCAGTCGTGGTAGAGAACCGAGCGTCCACCATCGATGATGATCGTCTCGGCATTGATGAACGGCGCTTCGTCGGAAGCGAGGAAAACGGCCGTCATTGCAACCTCGTCCGGCCGGCCAATGCGCTTGGGCGGATGAAGGTCGTAGGCCCGCCGCTTCTCCTCGGCGGGGTCTGGAAATGTGTTCCAGTAGGCTTCCGCGATCGGCGTCTCGACACAACCGGGGGCGATCGCGTTCACGCGGATGCCGCGCGCCGCATATTCGATGGCGAGCGAGCGGGTCAGGCCGACAAGCGCATGTTTGGCAACTGGATAGGGAAATGTGTGTGGAATGATCTTGAAAGCGTGGCAGCTGGCTATGTTGACGATCGATCCCGAACCGTTCGCCAGCATGGTCGGCAGAACGGCCTTGGCGCAGAACCATGCGGCCTGGAGGTCGAGCTTCAGGCAACGGTCCCATTCCTCCTCCGGCATCAGCAGGGGTTCGTGAAAGACGTTGGCGCCGGCATTGTTGAAGAGAACATCGACGCCGCCATAGGCCGCGATCGTGCGGGCGACCATGTCGGCTACCGCCGATTGGTCCGTGACATCGATTTCAACGAAAAGGGCGTCGGCACCCTGGGCACGCAACGCGTCGGCGATTGCCTTTCCGCTTGCCGCATTTAGTTCGGCGATAATGGTCTTTGCCCCCTGCATGGCAAAGGCCTGGGCGGTGGCGGCACCAATGCCCTGTCCGGCGCCGGTGATAATTGAGATCTTTCCCTGAAGCCTGCCTGTCATGGCGCTCACCAATCGACCACGGTGCCGTCGGGCATGACCGCGTTGCGGGCATGCAGCACTTCCTGCTTGAAGGGGTGGCGCGCTATGACGCCCTCATCGACGGTGACGCCAAGTCCCGGTAGTTCGGGCACGTCCCAGCGACCTGGTTTGCGCTGGATCGGCCAGGTCACGACCTCGTCGTACCAAGCGACCGCGCCGGACATCTCCTCCTGGATGATGACGTTCGGCGTCGATATGCCGAAGTGAAGTGCTGCGACGCCGGCGATCGGGCCGAGCGGGTTGTGCGGCGCAAGGCCGATGCCCGCCGTTTCCGCCAGGGCCGCGATCTTCTTGGTCTCGAGCAGGCCGCCGGTATGGCAGATATCGGGCTGGGCAATGTTGAAGGCGCGCGCCGCGATCGAGTGGGTGAACTCGCGGCGCCCGATCAGCCGTTCGCCGGACGCGATCGGTACCGCCGATCGCGCGGTGATATGCGCCAGGCCGGCGACATCTTCAGGCGGCACCGGTTCTTCGGCGAACAGGATGCGGGCCGGCTCGATCGCCTTGAGATAGTCCATTGCCGCGTTGACGGAGGCCGGGCGTCCGTGAAAATCGACCATGATGTCGATATCGGGACCGACGGCTTCGCGCAGCGCGCCAACCATGTTTGCAACGGCGTCCACCGCCTTCGCGGGCGAGACGTAGTGGGTGTAGGGAATGCAGACGACCTTGATCGCGTCGTAGCCTGCCTGCGTCACGATGCGTCCGCGTTCGACGATCGCGTCGGCGGATCCCGTCTCATAGACCGCCTTCATGTCACCTAGGCCGAGATGCGTGTAGGTGCGCAGATAGTCGCGAACCTGGCCGCCGAGAAGCCGCCAGACCGGGACGCTCAGCGACTTGCCCAGAATGTCCCAAAGTGCGATCTCAATGCCGCTGACGGCTGACATTCCCTCGACGCCAAGACGCCAGAAGCCATGGCGCGTCAGGATCTGGTAGCACTGTTCGACATTGCGCGGATCCTGCCCGATGAGCAGTGCCTCGAGGTCCTGCAGCGCGCCGACAACGGCACGCGTCTTCCATTCCAGCGTCGCCTCACCCCAGCCAAACAGACCGGGCTCGTCGGTTTCGACCCGAACGAAAACCCAGTTGCGCATTTCCGCATTGCAGACCAGCGCCTTGATGGCCGTAATTTTCATTGATCCTCCCAGATATGTCGTCTTTTTTCACAACATTATGTATGATTTATTCTAGTTAATATGTGCAAGTCAAGTGCGGCATGGCCGGCTTCATGTCGTATTTTTGCTGCACGTGCCGGCAACTCACTACCGTTAGATCCAGGATGGTCAGCAGCGAATGACCGCGGCAGGCGCAAAGCGCACTGCAGGCCACCCCAGCGGCCGGCCCACTGAGCCATGCATGTCGATGAAGAGGCCGGCCGTTGCGAGGAAACGGTGCCGTTGAAGCGCGAATATCGCTCCATTCTTCGGCTGGTGTGATCGATCGACCTGACCCAACGACCCCTGCTGCAGAAGGAACCGAAGTGGCGCGGCATCGTTGATCTTTACGATACTAGATCAAGTTGCAGACGGGGCTTCAAGTTGACGATCTTGATGCTTCCGATGGACCGATTTTATGGCTCGCAGGGCCATCGAGCCGGCGCAGGCAGGGTCGCCATCGCAGAGTGTGGCGCCATCACCTGTGGAGGCACAACCGGCGCTTGGAGACAGGGCCCGCGCAAACGCTGGCGGTCGCCTTTGGGTCATCGCCGCGGCGGTTCCGCTCCTGTTCATGATCAGCGGGCTTGTCATTCGGTATGCTGCGTTCCATTCAGTCTCGGCAGTACCAGGCTTCGAAGCTTATGCGCGTGCGCTCTGCAGGTGGGACTGCGCGTGGTATGTGGACATTTCCGAACACGGCTACGAGCGTTTTCCCATTCCAGGCCAAAACAACGTCGGACGCTGGGGCTTCTTTCCATTGTATCCCATGCTCGTGACGACTCTTCGGTTTGCTTTCCCTTTTCCCACGATTCTGATCGCGACGATCACCTCGATTGCATGCAGCTACGCCGCCTGCCTTGTGGCATGGCCACTTCTGGAGAAGAACATGCGCGCTTATATACTGTATTGCGCGTTCCTGCTTAGCGGTCCGTTCTCCTTCCACTTCACCACGTTCCTTACCGAACCTCTTTTCGTGCTCCTGACTTCGTGCGTCTTTTTGGCACTCAAGCGCTCCAACTACCTGGCCGCTGGCGTTTCATGCGCTTTGCTGTCGGCAACGAGGCTGGTCGGGGTCCTTGCTGTGTTTGCAGCCGTCATCCAAATGTTCGAGCAGCACCGCCAGCAGGGCGGGTCGGCGGTGTCTTTCCCGCGATGGGTGCTTGGTCGTCCGGATATGCTCGTAGCTATCTTCATCTCGCCCGCCGGCTTGTTTGCTTACATGCTCTTTTTGTATCTCACTGTCGGGGACGGGTTTGCGTTCTTGCACGTCCAGCGCGCGTTTGGGCGGGTTGCTGGCGATCCGCTCCTTTTTCTATGGGACGGTCTCGCTGCTGTGCCGACAAAAGGACGGCTGCCCACGGCGCCGCAATGGAGCGCGCTCGCAGCGATCATAGGGCTGACCCTATCGGTCGTTCTGGCGGCTCGCAGGCGATATGGCGCTGCGCTCTTCTGTGCGAGCAGCATCATCCTGCCGTTGATCACCAACCTGGCTTCCATGATCAGATACGTCATTGGGCTTGCGCCGCTGATGATGTTGATTGCCGAGCTGCTGTCGGTATCGAAACTGACCTATCTCGTGACTTTGGCTCTTTTCCTGAGCGCATGTTATTTCATGACTGTGGCGTGGATTGGAGGCTATCTTGCCCTGGTCTGACAGCCTGTCACCCTTTGGCCGTGCTGCCTCGACTGGCGGCTACGCGCTGGCGTTGGTTCTGGCCGTGTCCGAGATCATCATCCTCGCACTCGCTCTCAATCCAGATGTCAACGCCGATTATCGGGCCTATTACATCGATCGCACGACGACGTGCCTCAATCGCGATGCGGTTGGCAGCTACACTCCTGGCCAGACGGTATCGTTCCGGTCCGACGGCGCCAAACAAGCAGCCGGCATGATGGTCTGCGGTTGGTCGGGCCCGGTAGGCGACGGAACCCATTCGCTGGGCGAGACCTCTCGGCTGAGACTGGAAATGCCTTCCGTTCGCGACGGGCTTACGGCAACGCTACAAATGTCCGCCGTCATTCGTCCACCACAGACCACTCAAAGGGTAATGATCTCGGTGAACGGAGTTCGGGTACACGAGGTAACACTGTCGAGCAAAGACCCGACGACGATCTCGTTCGCGATCCCGCACGCAGCGTTTGCCAGCGCAAAGGTACTCGAAGTGACTTTCGACTATCGCGACGGGATTCCGCCAAGCCCGGCCGCCAGCAAGATCTACAAACGCGCCATTAAATTGGTATCGTTCCGGCTGGACGCCGGCTAGAGCACTTCACCGTTTTGCGGAAACGGTGAAGTGCTCTAACCCGGATATCTCACACTGTCTTTTGGCGTAGGTCTGAAGCGGGGATTTTGCGAGCGCGTGAGTTGCAGGCAAGGGCTGTCGCCGC